>JAWVEW010000356.1:0-7487 GCA_033856495.1 Miltoncostaeaceae bacterium
GATCCCGGCGCCCGCTCGGCGACCTCGGCGAGGGCGGCGCGGAGACCGGCCGCGAGGTCGCCCGCGGCCTCCCGGACCCTGGCGAGCGCCAGCAGGAACAGGGTCTCGGAGTCGCTCGCCCCGACCAGCGCGGCGTGCAGGTCGTCCGGCAGCAGGTCGCGAAGGCCCCGGGCGCGCTCGGCGAAGCCGGCGACGGCGCCGTTGTGGGAGAAGAGATGGGCGCCGTGTCGGAAGGGCTGCACGCTCGCGAGCCCTCCGGAGATGCCGGGGGTCGCGTTCCGGACCGCCGCCACGGCGCAGCGCGAGCGCACCACCCGACCGAGGCCGGGCAGGTCCGGGTCGGCCCAGATCGGCCCCTCGCGACGGTAGGACGCCGGCTCGGGGTCGCCCTCCGCGTACCAGCCGACGCCCGCGCCGTCCGCGCAGACGCAGCCCCGCAGGAGCTCCCGGGGCGCGTAGCTCTGGACCAGCAGCGAGTGGGGCGGCGCCAGCACCAGCTCGCCGAGCGGGACCGCCGTCCCGCCGAGGTATCCCAGATGGCGGCACATTCGCTAGCCGGGTCTTCCCGGAACCCGGAGCGTTACGCGCGCGGGGCTATGCATCGGCGCCTTCATCCAGGTCGCGGGCGACGCGGAAGCCGGCGAAGATCTGACGCCGGTAGGGATGGTCCCAGTTGCGGAAGGTGGTGCTCGCGGCGTGCGGCTGGGTGGCCCACGAGCCGCCGCGCAGCACCCGGTAGCCGCCGCCGAAGAACACCTCCGCGTACTCGCGGTAGGGGAAGGCGCGGAAGCCGGGGTAGCCCCGGAAGCAGGTGGCGGTCCACTCCCAGACGTCGCCCAGCATGCCGAGGCAGCCCGATGGCGCGGCCCCCTCGGGGTAGGCGCCGGCCGGCGCCGGCCCGAACGCCAGCTGGTCCAGGTTCGCGCGGCCCGCCGCGGCGCCGTCGCCCCAGGGGACGCCCTGCGGCGCGCCGAGCGCGGGGTCCCAGCCGGCGGCCCGCTCCCACTCGACCTCGCTGGGCAGCCGGCCGCCCGCCCAGCGGGCGTGCGCGTCGGCCTCGTACCAGGACACGTGGCTGACGGGCAGGGCGGGGTCGACCGGCTCCGTCCGCTCGAAGCGCCGCTCAAGCCAGCCGGCCCCGTCCCGCTCCCAGTAGAGCGGCGCGTCCACGCCCTCCCGCTGCCGCCATGCCCAGCCCTCCGCGCTCCACAGCTCGGGCCGCCGGTAGCCGTCGTCGGCCATGAACTCCAGGTGGCGGCCGTTGGTCGCGGGCAGCCGGTCGATCAGGAAGGCCCCGTGCGCGCGCTGGTGGCGCGGCCGCTCGCAGTCGTAGGCGAAGCCCTGACCATCGGCGCCCATCTCGAAGCTGCCGGACGGGACCAGCGCGGGGCCGTTCGGGAGCGCGCCGGCGGGCGCATCGGGCAGACGGCGGCGCACCGGCGGCCGATAGCTGCCCGCGGGGAGCATCTGGAGCGTCTGCAGGACCGTCTCGGTGTGCTGGGCCTCGTGCTGGGCGACCATGTCGAAGACGAACCCCGCTCGCGTGAGCGGCGGCCCGTCCTCGCCGAGGTCGGCGGCGTCCAGCGCGTCCAGCGCCCGCAGGCGCACCTCGTCGAGGTAGGCGCGGGCCGCGTCGGGCTCCAGCATGCGGATGCCGGTGCGCGTCGCGCGCGGCGTCTCGAAGGCGTCGTAGACCGCCTGGAGGTCCGGGTAGAGGGACCGCTTCCCCGTCAGCCGCCGCACCAGCCAGAGCTCCTCGTAGGCGGCGATGTGGCCCAGGTCCCAGAGCGGCGGGCTCATGATCGGCTCCGGCGCCCGCCGCAGCGTCGCGTCGTCGAGCGGCTCGTAGAGCAGGAGCGTCCGCTCCCGAACGGCCTCGAGCCGGTGCCTGAGTCGCTGGCCTGAATCGTTCATCGCTGGCAGGGTTACGCATGACCTCGCCGGCCGGTCTGTTGTCGTTCTCACAGCGTGGGATTTCTCACAGGAGACGACGGGATCGCAGGGGGCGGGAGCGTCTGGAGGAGGGGGGGCAGAGCCCCCCTCCCATCGGCTCAGAACCCCCCAATCGGCCAGCTTTCCCGTGGGGCCTCTCGGCATAGCCTCATCGGGACGCCGTGGGTCACCAGAAGTCGGCGTCTCCAGGGGCCATGAATGGCACCGGGAGTCAACAACGCGGCCTCGCGAACTTGGATGCGAACGCGAGCCGAGGACTAACAGCGAAGGGGATACGATGCTGTCCCACGTGTTTCGCGGGCGTTTTCGCCTGCTCATGGCGCTCGCGATGGCTATCGGGGTCTTCCCGGTCGCGTCGGCGAGCGCCGCCCTCAGCCCGGGGAGCGCTGGCGTAGTCGCCAACGCTTACGGCTCCTACGTCTCGGTGGCTCAGGTCGTCACGATCGGCCGCACGGCGGTCGCCGGACTCTCCTGCAACGCCGACCCCGCGACCAACCCGATGGACTCCAACACCGTCGCGACGGTCAACCTGCCGGTCATCGGCAGCCTCGGCGTCCTGAACTCTGAGGTTTCCGCCGGCCCCTCGAACGGCGGCCTCCAGTCGAGGGCCAAGTCGAACCTCGCCCAGCTCAACCTGCTCGGCGGCCTGATCAGCGGCACGCTCGTCCAGTCCTCGGTGGTCGCCACCATGGACTCGAACGGCAACATCTCGTTCGACACCTCCGGCAGCTCGCTGGTGGACCTGAACGTGGCGGGCATCAAGATCGCCGCGAACGCCGCGCCGAACACCCAGATCGACCTCAACGTCGTCGGCATCACGGGTCACGTGGTGCTGAACGAGCAGACGACCAGCAGCGCCGGACGCGTCATGAGCGTCAAGGCCGTCCACGTCGTCATCGACATGCCTGACCTGCTCCGGGGCCTCCTCGGCGTCAAGCCGCTGACCGAGGTCGTCATCGCCCAGGCTCGCGCGGGCTTCACGGACAGCAAGACCTCCCTCGACGGCATGGCCTACGGGTCGCTCGTCAAGGTCGGCGGCCTCCTCCGCCTCGGCCCCTCGGCCCGAGTCGGCCTGCCCTGCAAGGGCACGGGCGGGACCCCCGTCACCAACACGCTCCTCTCCATCAACCTGCCGCCCATCCTGAACCTTGGTGTGATGAACACCAGCGTCAACGGTGAGGCGATCGCCGGCGGCACCTCCTACAGCGAGTCCTCGGCCGAGGTGCTGAACCTCAACCTGCTCGGGCTCGTCAAGGCCGACGTCATCAAGAGCGTCGCCTACGCCGAGAAGACCGGCAACACGGTCACCCTCAAGACCGAGGGCCCCAAGGCCGGCAAGACTCAGTTCCTGACCCTGATCGTGCTGGGCAACCCCATCACCATCGATGTCGCCCCCAACACGAAGGTCTCCATCCCGGGTCTCGCCACCCTCTGGCTGAACCGGGTCATCAAGGGCTCGGACTTCATCGAGGTCCGCGGCCTTGACCTGAGCGTCCTCAACAACAACCCGCTGGGCGTCCTCCTCGGGACGACCGTGCGGCTGGCCGTGGCGCACGCGTCGGTCCACTAACCGGCTGAGCATCACGACCTGAGAACGGTCACACGGCGGGGTCGGGCTTTCGAGCCCGGCCCCGCTCGTCGTTTAACGGCCGAAGCTGGTAAACACCCCGGCGATCGACGCCCCCGACACAATTCCCAGCTCCGGTCCCCCAGCCGCCGCCCCGGACGTCGAGGCGGTCTGCGGGCGCGCGCAGCGCGCGGGCCAGGGACACCTCGCCGAGGCCATCCGCGGACTGACCGGGGACGCCCGCGAGCGGCTGGCCGCCCAGGTCGCCCAGCTCGACCTGGAGCTCATCGAGAGCCTGGTCGAGAACCTGGTGCAGGGGCAGGGCGAGGGAGCGCCGGCGCTGCAGCGGCTCGGGCCGGCCGACGTGATCCGCCTGCCCCGGGACGAGGCCTGCCGCCGCGCCTGGCGCGAGGCGCGCGATGCCGGCGAGACGCTCCTGCGGCAGGGGAAGCTCGCCGCCGTGCTCCTCGCCGGCGGCCAGGGCACCCGGCTCGGCTTCGACGGACCGAAGGGCGCCTTTCCGTTCGCGCCGGTGACCCGGCGCACGCTCTTCCACCACCACGCCGCCAAGGTGGCGGCGATCCGTGCCCGCTACGGCTGCGAGCTGCCCCTCTACGTGATGACCTCACCCCAGAACGACGCCGAGACCCGGGCGCTGTTCGAGGCCGAGGAGCGCTACGGCCTGCCCGAGGGGACGCTCGCGTTCTTCGTCCAGGGCACGATGCCGGCGGTCGACCTCGAGACCGGCGCCGTGTTGCTCGAGGCGCGCGACCGGCTGGCGCTGTCGCCGGACGGGCACGGCGGGCTGCTCGCGGCCCTGCGCCGCGCCGGCGTCCTCGACGAGCTGCGCGAGCGCGGCATCGAGACGATCCTGACCTTCCAGGTCGACAACCCGCTGCTGCGCCTGGCCCGGCCGGAGCTGATCGGCCACCATGCGCTGCGGCGCGCCGAGATGTCGAGCGTCGTGGTGAGCAAGCGGACGCCGGAGGAGCGGATGGGGGTGGTCGCGACCGTCGACGGCAGGACCGCCGTGGTGGAGTACAGCGACCTGCCGGACGAGCTCGCCAACCGCCGCGCGCCTGACGGCTCGCTGGAGCTGTGGGCGGGGTCGATCGCCGTGCACTGCCTCCAGCGGACGTTCGTGGAGCGCCTCACCGAAGGGGGCGTCGCGCTGCCCTTCCACCGGGCGGAGAAGCGGGTGGCCCACGTGACGCTCGACGGCGCCCGCATCGAGCCCGAGCGGCCCAACGCGGTGAAGTTCGAGACCTTCCTCTTCGACGCCCTGCCGCTGGCGGAGCGGACGGCAACCGTGGAGTCCGAGCGCTCCGAGGAGTTCTCCCCGATCAAGAACGCGAGCGGCGCCGACTCCCCGGAGACCGCCCGCCGGGACCTGAACCGGCTCTACGGCCGCTGGCTGAGCGAGGCCGGCGTCGCCGTGCCCTGCGACGTGGAGGGCGACCCCATCGTCGACATCGAGATCGACCCGCGGCTCGCCCTCGACGCCGAGGAGCTGGCCGAGCGGCTGCCGCCCGGCCTCGACATCGCCGGACCGACCGTGCTCGGGCCCGGGGGCCGCTGAGCGAGCGGCGCCGGCGGACGGCGCTCGCCGCGTTGGCGGGCGCGATGCTGCTCGGCCCGGCGGCCCCGGCGCCCGCGGCGGGGGCGCTGCCCGACGGGCTGTCGGCGGACGCGCTCGGCAGGGCCGCCCTGCTGGCGCTGCCGTCCGTCTACCGCCTCGACGTCACGGCGCGGCTCTCCGCGCTGCGGACGCGGGACGGTCGGCGCCTCGAGCTGCCGGCGGGGGCGCGCACGCTGCGGCTGCAGGGCACCGCATTCGCGATCGCGCCGGGGGGCTACCTGGTGGGCGCGGCCCACGTCGCCGACCCGAGCGACGACGAGCTCGCCGCCGGCGCCCGCCGGCTGGCGCTGGCGCTGGCGCACCGGCCGCACACGGACGAGATCGTGAGCCGCTGGGTCGAGCGCACGGGCGCCCGCCCGGCCGGCGGGGCGGTCCTGGGCCGGCGGCTCACCGCGGCCGCGCCGGACGGCGCCCCAGGGCGCGTGCATCCCGGCGCGCTGGTCCTGGCCGACCGGGTCAGCGACCTCGCGCTGCTTCGCATCGCCGCGCCGGGGGCGCCGGCGCTCCTGCTGGACGACGCCGCGACCCGCGGTACGGCCGTCGCGGCGCTCGGCTTCGGCGGCGGCGGCGGGGACGGCCGCTCGCCGCCGCACGAGCCGGCGATCCGGCACGGCCGGCTCGACCGCACGGGCTGGTTCCCGCGCCCGCACCTGGCGACCGTCGTCACGGCAGCGGTGCGCCGCGGCGACTCCGGAGCGCCGGTGGTGGACGCGCAGGGGCGCGCCCGCGGCGTGGTGGTCGCGCTCCACCGGGACGGCGGGATCATGGAGGACGGCTCGGAGGTGCGTCGGCTGCTGCGCCGCGCCCGGTTCGCCAACGGGCGCGGCCGCTCCGCCGCCCTCTTCGCCCATGCGATGACCCGGCTCTGGGCGCTCGACGCGGCTGGGGCGCGGCGCGGGCTCCGGGCGACCCTGCGCGCGTACCCGGACCACTCGCTCGCCGCGCGCGAGCTGAGGCGGGTCGGCGCGCTGTCCGCCGCGCGCCTCGCGCTGGAGGGCGGCGGCCGTCGGGACGGCGTCCTGCGCGCGCTCGCCGTGGCGAGCGCGGCCGCGTCGGCGGCCTGCGGCCTGCTGCTCCTGCGGCTGAGCTCGCGCGGCCGGGGCAGGCGCGGCCCGCAGCGGGCCGGCTGACGCTCTCGTAGAATCGCGTGGAGGGAGGAGCGATGCGCGTCGGGGTCCCGCGCGAGATCAAGGCGGACGAGTACCGGGTGGCGCTCACGCCCGCCGGGGCCAACGAGCTGGTCCGGGCCGGACACGAGGTCTGGGTCGAGCATGCGGCGGGGCTCGGGGCCAGCCTGCGCGACGAGGCCTACGAGCGCGTGGGCGCCCAGATCGGGGACGCCGAGACGGCCTGGGGCTGCGACCTCGTGCTCAAGGTCAAGGAGCCGCAGCCCTCGGAGTTCCCGCTGCTCCGGGAGGACCAGATCCTCTTCACCTACCTCCACCTGGCGGCGGCACCCCAGGTGGCGGATGCGCTGCGCGCGGCCGGCACGACCGCGATCGCCTACGAGACCGTGCAGGACGATGCCGGCCGGCTTCCCCTGCTGGCGCCCATGAGCGAGATCGCGGGCCGCCTCTCCGTGCAGGCGGGCGCCCGCTACCTGGAGCGCCCCCTGGGCGGGCGCGGCGTGCTGCTGGGCGGGGTCGCCGGCGTCGCCCCGGGCTCGGTGGTGGTGATCGGCGGGGGCATCGTCGGGATCAACGCGGCGATGGTGGCGGCCGGGATGCAGGCCCACGTGACCGTGCTCGACACCAACCTGTCCCGGCTCCGCGAGCTGGAGCTGGTGCTGGCCGGCCGGGTCACCCTGCTCTACAGCACACGGCTGGCGGTGGCGGAGCTGATCGCGACCGCGGACCTCGTGGTCGGCGCCGTCCTGATCCCGGGCGCCCGCGCGCCGCGGCTCGTGACGCGGCAGATGCTGAAGGCGATGCGGACCGGCTCGGTGGTCGTGGACGTGGCCGTGGACCAGGGCGGCTGCTTCGAGACGACCCGGCCGACGACGCACTCCGACCCCGTCTACACCGTGGAGGGGGTCATCCACTACTGCGTCGCCAACATGCCCGGCGCGGTCCCGGTCACGGCCACGCAGGCCCTCACGAACGCCACCCTCCCCTACGCGCTGAAGATCGCCGACGCCGGCGTGGCGGGCGCCCTGCAGTCGCAGCCGGAGCTTCGCCCCGGGGTCAACGTCCGGGGCGGAGAGGTCGTCAACGCGGCCGTCAGGGAGGCCCTCGCAGCCTGAGCCGGCGGGCCGCTGGCGGCCGCGATCCCGGCTGGTAGCGCCGTCCGAGGGTCGCCGTTACGATCACCCGCGAGCTCGCACCGTCC
>JAWVEW010000357.1:0-14171 GCA_033856495.1 Miltoncostaeaceae bacterium
GTCCCTCAGTGGTCTGGCTCGCAAGTTCGCGCACGTAGCCGCTGTTGCGGACACGCTCGCTCCTCCGCGGCAAGCAGGCGCGCGTTCACCGCCGGCGCGGACGACAGCGCGTCGTCCGGAGCGAGAACCGTCCGGAACCCGCGGGGGGACGCCCGCATCCGTCATGACCGCGAGGTGCCGGGGTGTCCGTTTGTCGCCCCCTCACCGGGCGTTTCATCGGGCGGGTCTTACGGGACACCGCCATCGACTGGGGCGAGAGACGTTCATGCGGCGCGGGTCTCCGGGTAGACGTCCGACTTGCAGGACTTCGTGGGCTTGCCCCATGGGCGGCTCGGCGCCGGCGCGTTTGTGGGGGGTGGCTCGGCAGCACAGAGCGTTCGCACCGCTTGCCGTTCGTCCTCGACGACCGCCATCTGCCGGGTGACAGGGGCCTCGTGGGCGCCGTCGGTCTGGTTAGGCGACCGAGTCGATCTCAGCGGCGATGCTCTTGGCGAAGGCCTCGGGCTGGGACAGGAACGGGTGGTGGCCTGAGGGGAAGTCGATCAGTCGGGCGTTGGCGCTGGCGCGCCGTCGCTGCAGCTCGGCAGGGATGGCGAGGTCCTCGGTGCACACGATGTAGGTCGAGGGCTTCTCCTGCCAGGCGATGTGTAGGGGTGGCTGGGCGAAGGGCATCGCGGACTGACGTGTGAGGCGCTCCAGCGCCTGCTGCACGGTGGCCTCGTCGCAGTCTTGGAGGAACAGCTCGCGGACGAGGTCCGCGTGGACGCCGACGGTGCCGTCGTCGCCTGGATCCATCCACGGCGTGGGCTGGGAGCCGGCGAGATCGGCCAGGGACTGTCCGGCCTCGGGCATCATCGACGTCACGTAGAGCAGTTGGGCGACGCCCTGATCGGCCCCAGCCTGGGTGATGACCATTCCGCCATAGGAGTGCCCGCACAGCACGACGGGCGCCTCGGCCTCGGCGATCGCCTGCCGGGCCGCATCGACATCGGCGTAGAGATCGCCGAGACCGTCCCCGGTCTCGCCGCAGCTGGGCAGCGGGACCGCGACACTCGCGATTCCGTGCCCTGCGAGCGGTTCGGTCATCCGGCTCCACCACCAGGGCGCGTCGCGGACGCACGCACCGTGCACGAAGATCAACGTTGGCACGGAGGTCCTCCTCGGACCGGAAGACGTAACGACGTTACAGGCTACCGTTGTCGAGTGCCGCGCGCCCCTGACCTCACCCGCAGGACGGCGCTGCTCGACGCGGCGACCGACCATCTGCTCGCCCACGGCTTGACCGGTGTCTCGCTACGCGACCTCGCCGATGCGACCGGGGCCAGCTCGCGCATGCTCGTGCACCATTTCGGCTCCAAGGAGCGCCTGCTCACCAGCGCCCTGGCCGCAGCCAGGCGCCGACAGCGGGCGGCATTCGAGGACCGGCTGCGGGCGCGAGAAGGACAGCCGTACCCGACGGTGATCGCCAACGCGTGGCGGTGGCTCGGCAGCGAGGAGGCACAGCCGTACCTGCGCCTGTTCGGAGAGCTCCACGCCCTGGCCCGACAGCCGGCATCGCCCTACGCCGACTTCGCCCAGCGATCGGTGCTCGATTGGCTGCCCGTCCTCGAAGACGGGTTCCTCGCCGATGGTGCCGACCCCGTCGAGGCCCGCAGTTCAGCAACGCTCACCCTCGCCGTGATGCGCGGGCTCTTGATGGATCTCCACGCGCTCGAGGACACCAAACGCGTCGACGCCGCCCACGAACTGTTCACGGAGCTGCTCCGCAAGCGCCTGCCGCGCTACGCCGCGCAATGAATGCCCGGCGCAAGGCTCCGGGCAGCGCCGTACGCGGATCCCCGAACGGGGCAGCGCTCTCGCTGTCGGACAGATGCGGACGTCCCCAGCGGTTCCTTGCAGGCTCTCGCCCCGGACGAGACACAGTCACTCAGCCTAGTTCAGGCTGGGGTCCTCGGGCATCTGGGCGATCAGGCGGTAGCGGCCGCCCTTGCGGCGCAGCACCTCGCTCCACAGGCTGTCCGGCTCGGTCGTGAAGACGTCCGAGGGGAGGCCCACGGCGTCGATCCAGGCGCCCTCGGCGAACTCCGCCTCGAGCTGGCCGCCGGCCCAGCCGGCGTAGCCCCCGAAGGCGCGCATCTGGCGCACCTTGCTCTCCAGCTTCGCCGGGTCCGCTTCGGGGTCCACGATGCCGACCGACCCGAAGGCGATGCCCGCCGCGGCGTCCGGCTCGACGAAGTCCCCCAGCAGGAGCACCGCCTCGGGCTGCACCGGACCGCCCTGGTGGACCCGCTCCTCCTCGGCAAGGGCCGCGCCGAGCGCGTCGGGAAGCGCCTCGCGCGCCAGGACCGGCGTCGGGCGGTTCAGGACCAGCCCCACGGAGCCGTCGGCGGTGTGCTCGAGCATCAGCACCACGGTGCGCCGGAAGTTCGGGTCGTCCAGCGCCGGCGAGGCGACCAGCAGGCGGCCCTTGAGGGCCGGGGCGACGGGCGCGCTCACCGGGCGCGGGTCCCCGCCGCCGGCACGCTCACCGGCGCCGGCCGTGCTCCACGCGATAGTTGATCAGCGCCCCGAAGACGATCATGGCGATCGAGCCGAGGATCAGCGGCCAGAAGACCGAGAAGAGGGGGGTCTCCGTGCCCTGGTCCTTCAGGGCGAAGTGGCTGCAGAAGTAGAGCATCGCGACCATGAAGAGGAGGCCTGCGATCTCGAACGGCCAGGCCCTGGGAAGCTGGTCGCCGCCCCCGTGCTCCGCCATCCCCCGCTCCTTCCTCGCCGTCGTGGACGGCCGCGTACGCTACCACGCCCCCCGGCCGCCGAGAGGCCCCCCGCGGGTGCGCCGACCCGGCCGTCACCACCTGGGCCGGGCCGATCGACAGGCAGCGGTCAGTCATCGAGCTCGCGGCGGTGGAGCGCCCGGGCGATCCGCCGCTCCCGCGCCACCACCGCGAAGTCGCCGGCCCGCGATCGGTAGAGGCGGGCGGGCCGGCCGCGGCCCTCGGCGCGCACGCCGTCCACCGGCTCGACGACCCCCGCCGCCAGCACGTCGCGCCGGAAGTTCCTGGTGTCGAGCGGTGCGCCGAGCACCGCCTCGTACACCGCCTGCAGCTCGCCGAGGGTGAAGGCGTCCGGCAGCAGCTGGAAGGCGATCGGAGCGTAGGTCGTCTTCGCCCTGAGACGGGCCTGCGCGTAGCGCAGCACCTCGGCGGCCTCCTCGGCCAGGGGCGGCAGGTCGCCGAGCGCGAACCAGCGCACCTCGACCACGTCCAGGCCCGGCGAGATCGGGTGCCTCGCCGAGGCGATCAGGGCCAGGAAGGCGACCGCCAGCCCGTCCGGGGGGCGATCCAGCGTGTAGAGCTGCTCGAGCGCGATGCCCCGGACACCGGTCTGGGACCCGAGGGCGCCCAGCGCCGCGCGCTCGACCGTGACGCCCTCCCCCACCGGCCCCCCCGGCAGCGCCCAGACGCTGCCCCGCCGGCGCAGGAGCAGGGCCTCCAGCCGCCCGGCCCGGACCGTGAAGACCGCAACCTCGGCGACCACGTCCTTCATGACCGACAAGGATGCCCGGTCCACGGCGCCCGAGGCGAGTGCCCACGGAGTCGGCGTCGGCAAGCCGGGATGCGGCGGAGGGCGCGGCGCGCCCTCCGCCGCTCGGTCCTAGCTGCGGCCGCTGCGCTCTTCGGCGCGCTCCTCCGCCCGGATGTCCGGCGTCGGGCCCTCGGTGATCTCCTCGGCCTCGTCGCCGTGACCCTCGGCGCGGCGGACGTCCTTGGTCGGACCCTCCGCCAGCTCGTCCTCGAGCCGCCGGTCGCGCTCGCGCTCGGTCTCGTTCCGTCGCTCGGTCATGCCGTCCTCCCCTGTTCGGTATGTCGTGCGGACCGCACCCTTTCCCAGGGCCCGCGGTCCAATCGCACGGCGTTCCGGCGGCACCGCGCGGGTTTGGTCAGGAGCCGCCCGGGGCAGTGGCGGCCATTCGCTCGGCCCAGACGACGAGGCCGTCCACGTTCGCCTCGGCCCAGGCGAGCGAGCGCCAGCGCCCGATCGCGGCCTCGTCCGCCACCGCCGGCTCCAGCGGCAGCGCCTCGTACATCGCCCGCGCCACCGCGTCCCGGGTGGGCTCGCGCCGCCACCCGGACAGCGCCGCCTCGGCCGCGATCGTCTGCTGGCGCTCGCTCAGGGCGATCGCCGCCTGGGGGTCCGGCACGGGGCCGAAGTGGGCGAGGCAGACCCGCTCCGGACGCAGCGCCGCCAGACGGGCGAGCGTGGTCCGGGTCGCGGCCAGGTCGAAATCGGGCGGCGGCACGGCCGGGTAGAGGCCGGAGCCCTGGAAGGCCACGCCGAGGGCGTCCCCGGCGAGCAGGCTGCCCGTCGCCTCGTCGAGCACGGCCATGTGGTGGCGGGCATGGCCCAGCGCCTCGACCATCACGAGCTCGCGCCCCCCTCCGAGCGGCACCCGGTGGCCATCCTCGACCGCCAGCACCCGCTCCTCGGCCACCGGGTCGAGACCTCCATAGATGGGGGCGCGCTCCCCGTAGACCAGCGCGGAGGCCGCGACCAGCCGCTCCGGCGCGACCAGGTGGCGGGCGCCGCGACGGTGGACGACGATCCGCGCGCGGGGGAAGGCGCGCGCCGCGAGGCCGGTTCCGCCGCAGTGGTCGAGGTGCACGTGGGTGAGCACGATCCAGGCCAGGTCGTCCGGGCCGATGCCGGCCGCCGCCAGCGCCGCGATCAGCACCGGCGCCGACGTGCGCGCGCCGGTCTCCACGAGGGCCGGGCTGGGGCCGTCGACGAGGTAGGCGGCCGTGATCCCCGGGAGCCCGCCCAGCCGGGTGTCGAGCATGGTCAGCCCGTCCGCGAGCGGGGGCGGGGCGGTGCCGGCAGCCGCAGACGGCGCCGTCAGGGGAGCTGCGCCAGCGCCGAGACGGTTCCGCTCGCCTTCGGGCGGCGCACGCGGACGACCGCGCCGCCGCCGGAGACCCGCGTCGAGAAGGCGGAGTCCAGCACGAGCGTGCCGCTCACCCCGTCCGGGACCGCCGTCCCGCGACCGCGCAGCAACGGCACCATGTCCATCGAGGTGCGCTCGGCGCGCTCGATCCCCGTCAGCCGCCCGGCCGGCGTGACGAAGAAGTCCACGGTCCCGCTGTCCAGGCGCGCGGTGGTCGCGACCGCCGCGACGATGTCGGCGGGCAGCCGTGCGGACAGGACCGTGCGCGTCAGCAGGCCGCGCAGGAAGGCCTCGTCGAGCGTGCCCCGGTAGCGGCGGACGAGCAGGCCGTCGCGCCGGGTCGCGCCCATCGCCCGCAGCCCGGCGAGGTGGTCCAGGAAGGTCCGGACGCCGGCAGCCGAGCCCTGCCGGCCGAGCGTCGACAGCTGGGAGCGAAGCGGGCCCACGGCGCGCCTGTAGGTGCGCCCGTCGGTGGAGACGAAGACCTGGCTGTCGTACGCCACGACCGCGACCCGGCTGCCGAAGGCGCTCTGGGTCGTCAGGGTGCGTCGCGGGGTCTCGACGTCGAGACGGCCGCCGCTCCTCACGGGCGGCAGGCCCGGCAGCGCCGCGGCCAGCTGGGGCGGCGAGACGTCCGCGAAGCTCGTGGTCACCGCGCTCGTGAAGCTGGCCCGGTAGGAGCCGCCGAGCAGCGGCGCGAGCGCCGAGCGGAGCACCTCGCGCGGGGTGCGGGCGGCCGCAGTCGCCGGCAGCGCCCCGACGACTCCCAGCGCCAGGGCCCCGGCGAGCGCGCGGGCGGCGGTCGGCAGTCCTCGATGTGTGCTCACGCCCGGATCACCTCGCGGACCTTGCTCCCAGCGCGCCGCCGGCGCAACCCGGGCTGTCAGTCCTCCGCCCTCTCGCGCGGCCGGCGCTCGGGTCGTCAAGCCACTTCGCCTCGGTTGATCGCGGTCGTGTCACGCCCCCGCCGGCGTCCTCGAGATGCCGCGGGATCGACAGCCGGCTCGAGAATTCGTTCCCAGATCGCCGCCAGCGCCGCCTGCTCCTCGGGCGACAGGTGCTCGAGGAAGCGCCGGCGCACGTCCGCGCGATGCGTGGCGCGCGCGTCCTCCAGCAGCGACCGCCCCCGCTCGGTGAGCGAGACGTCGAAGCCGCGGGCGTCGGCGGCGCAGCGCTCGCGCCGGATCAGCCCCGCGCGCTCGAGCCGGTCGGCGAGGCGCGTGAAGCCGCCGGAGGTCATCAGCACCGCGCCGGCCAGCTCGCTCATGCGCATGGTTCCGGCGGGCGCCTCGTCGAGCAGGACCAGGACGTCGTAGGCGTTCAGCGACAGGCCGTGGCGAGCGGCGAGGCTGCCCTCGAGCTCGCGCCAGAGGTTGGCGTGCGCGCGCAGGAACCCCCTCCAGGCGCCCAGCTCGCGATCGGTCAGCCGTTCGGCCATTGCCGTCACTATACTTGCCTGCGCAGACAGATGCGCTAGATTGTCTGCACAGGAAGCTATCTCAGGAGGCGGGCCATGCGGCTCGAGGGCATCCATCACGTCACCGCCATCACCGGCGACGCCCCGCGCAACGTCGACTTCTACACGCGCGTGCTGGGGCTGCGTCTGGTGGCCAAGACGGTCAACCAGGACGACCCGACCGTGTATCACCTCTTCTACGCCGACGAGGATGGCTCGCCCGGCGGCGACATCACCTTCTTCGAGTACCCCGGCGCCCGCCCGGGGCGGGCCGGGGCGGGCATGGCGCACCGGGTCGTCTGGCGGGTGGGCTCGCCGGAGGCGCTCGACTTCTGGGCCGAGCGGCTGGCCCGCGAGGGCGTACCGGCCGGGCGGTCCGGCGGCTCCCTGATCTTCGGCGACCCGGAGGGCCTCGCTCACGAGCTCGTGGTGAGCGAGGCCGACGAGTCGCTGATCGCCCACCACCCGGAGATCCCCGCCGAGCTGGCGCTGCGCGGCTTCGAGGGCGTCCGCGCGCACAGCTTCCGCCCGGAGGCGAGCGCCGCGCTGCTCGAGCGGCTGCTGGGGGCCCGCGCGCTGGGCGGCGACGGCTGGGAGCTTCGGGGCGATCGCCGCGGCGGCACGATCCGGTTCGACCCGGCGCCGGCGGGGCGGGGAGCGTCGGGGGCCGGCACCGTCCACCACGTCGCCTGGGGCGCCACCGTCGCGGACCACCCGCGCTGGGAGGAGCTCCTCCAGACGGCGGGCGTCCGCACCAGCGGGATCATCGACCGCCACTACTTCCGCTCGATCTACTTCCGCGAGCCGGGAGGGATCCTCTACGAGATCGCCGACTTCGGCCCCGGCTTCACGCGCGACCTCCCGCTGGATGAGCTCGGGACGAAGGTGATCCTGCCGCCCTGGCTCGAGCAGCAGCGCAGCGAGGTGGAGGCGATCCTCACGCCGCTCCCCGACCCGCGCGCCGGCTGGGTAACCTCCCGGAGCTGAGCACCGTCGAGCACCCGACCCCGCAGGACCGCGAGCGCGCCCGCGAGGCGGCCGGACGCGCGGCCGCGGCGATGGTCGAGCCCGGCATGCGGGTCGGCCTCGGCACCGGGCGCGCCGCCGCCGCCGGCATCGCGGCCCTCGGCGAGCGGGTGCGGCAGGGGCTGCGCTGCGCCGGCGTCCCCACCTCCCCCGCCAGCGAACGGCTGGCGCGGCTGGCGGGGGTGCCGATCATCCGCCTGCGGGGCCCGCTCGACCTCGCCTTCGACGGCGCCGACGCGGTCGACCCGGCGGGGCTGATCGTCAAGGGCGCCGGCGGCGCGATGGTCCGCGAGCGGATCGTCGCGAGCGCCGCCCGCCGCTTCCTGGTGCTCGTCGAGGGACCGAAGCTCGTGCGCAGCCTGGACGAGTGGGGGCTGCTGCCGATCGCCGTGGTGCCGTTCGCGGCGGCCTGGGCCGCCGGCCGCCTCGCCGACCTGCAGCCGGCGCGCCGGCCCCGGCCGAGCGACGACGGCATGGCGCTGCTCGACCTGCGCCCGCCGGCAGGCAGCGACTGGCGGGAGGTGGCGGCCCGGGCGCGCGCCCTGCCCGGGGTGCTGGACCACGGCCTCTTCGAGGTGGACCTGCAGGACGTGCTGGTCGGGGAGCCGGACGGCCGGGTGCAGCCGGCCTCGGCCCTCGTCGCCACCCGGGCCTGAGCGCCCTCAGGAGCGCCGTCTTCCCCCGGCCGGCCTATCCGCGCCCGGCTCCCGTCGTCCGCGTGAAGAAGTCCCAGATCGCCTCGCTCGCGTCCGGCCCCCGCGGATCGGCGAGCAGGCCGCCCGCCGAGCCTCCGGACCAGGCGTGGGCGAGGCCCTCCACCGTCAGGTACTCCTGCACGAGCGTGCCGCGCCGGTCCAGCCAGCGCCGGCTGGTGTAGGCGTGCCCGCCCTCGACGCGCCCGTGGGACGTCTGCGACGGGCGATGAAAGTCGGGGTCGAAGGTCCCCGGCGCGGCCAGCCGGTTGGCGGCCATCCACTGCTCGACCAGCTGATCGCCGTTGACCGGCGCGACCACGCGGTCCGCGCCTCCGTGGACGACGAGCGTCGGAATCGCGCGGGCGCGGCGGCCCATCGCGGCGTGGGCGGCCCGTCCCAGCGCGCGGGGGTCCGGGCCGCCCTGCGCCATCGCGCCATAGGCGGCCGGGAGGCTGGTGGCCGAGCCGTAGGCAAGGCCGGAGTGCACGGCCAGCCCCGCGAAGCGATCGGGATAGGTGGCGGCCATCACCGCGGCCATCGCGCCACCGGCCGACAGGCCGGCCACGAACACGCGCGCCGGGTCGATCCGCCGGCGGGCACCGCTGTCCATGACCATCCGAAGGGCCTCGGCGATGAACCGCGGCTCGCCGGCGTCCCGCTGCTGGTGGGAGGCGAGGAACCAGTTCCAGCAGGACTGCTGGTTGTCCTGGTGGCCCTGCTGCGGGTAGACGACGACGAAGCCGTGACGGTCGGCGGCGCGGTTCATCGTGCTCTCGGCCGCGAAGCCCGCGGACGTCTGGCTGCACCCGTGGAGCATCACCACCAGCCCCGCGGGGCTGGTGGTCGAGACCGTGGGCGGGGTGTAGACGAAGACCGACCGGGTGCGCCCGGCGTCCTGGCAGGCGAGCTGCTCCCACGTGCCGCGACCGAGCGAGGGATCCGTGGCGCTGGGCACCGGCGCGTCCGCCGGCCGGACCAGGGGCGGGAAGGCCGGGAGGCGCTGGGCGCGCGTCCGGGGGCGACCGCGCAACCCGCGCGCGCCGGAGCCCGGGAGGGTCTGGGGGTATGTGAGGCCGCTGGCGCCGGGGACGCCGTGGTCCTCGATCGCCGCACGGTTGGCAGCGTAGAGCTGACGCCAATCAAAGGTTTCCATGCGCGTACTATATCACTCAACAGATGCATGGCCATGTCTAGTGCAGCCAGGACTATGCGAGCGCGTTGCTCGATTCATCAATCAGCGCTGGCCCTGCGACGCTCAGCGGCGGCCCCGCCGCGGCACGAAGCTGCGGTATACGCTCAGCAGCGCCACGCGCTGCGGCTCGGAGAGCTCCGGGTCCTGGAGGATCGCGGCCTCGGTGTCCCGAACGAGCGCGCTGCGGCCCTCCCCGGGGGCGCGGTCGAACACGCCCGCCCGTGCCAGCAGCGACTCCAGGGGAACCTCGAGCGCGTCGGCGATGGCCCTGAGCACCGAGATCGACGGCTCGTGCAGCCCCCGCTCGAGCTGGCTGAGGTAGGCGTTCGAGACGCCGGTGCGCTCCGAGAGGTCGCGCAGCGACAGACCCGCCGTCAGACGCTGGGCGCGGATGAACGCCCCCAACGCCGCGAGCGCCGACCGCCATGAGGTCTCGGTCATCGAAGGACATCTTCTCGCAGGCCGGGCTCCGGCGGGGGCCTCGCCGCCTCCGTCTGTCGTTACGCGGATCCCCCCTTCGAGGGATGCGGCGCGGGGGCGGGCCCACGAGAATCGTCCCCACGTACCCGGACCTCTGGCGCCCTTTTGCGGGGCAGCGTACGTTCCGATACGGCCTGATCTGCCCCAGACCCCGGCGGCGTAGGTGTCGAATGACGACGCTCGCAAGCAAGGGGTCGCGAAATGGACGAGCACACCGCCGACCGGGCGGAGCCGCGGCGTTCGATGATCACGGGGCCGGCCGCCGGCACCGCGCACCATGGTGAGCGGCTCGGGGAGTTCGAGTGGGCCTTCGCACGTCCCAGCGCGGTGGCGCCCCTGGGCACCCAGACCGAATCCGCCGGCGTCCGCGCGCGCGAGAAGCTCGGGGGGGCCCTGCTCGCGGGGGCCGCGCACGAGCTGCGCAACAGCGTGAACTCGGTGCTGGTGTCGCTGGAGACGGTTCTCGAGGACGACGTCGCCACGCTCGCTCCCGAGCATCGCCGCTTCCTTCGGGTCGCCCAGCGCAACGCCCGACGCCTGGTCCGCCTCGCGGAGGACGTCCTGGGCGAGGAGGGCGGGCTGCGCCTCGACATCGGCGAGGTGAACGCGGCGGCGCTCGTCGCCGAATGCGCGGAGGGCGTCCAACAGACGGCGGCGAAGTGTGGGGTCACGCTGGCGATTCGCTGCGAGCTCGTGCCCATGGCGGCCGGCGATGGCGGCCGGCTGGCACAGGTCATCGACAACCTGCTCTCGAACGCGCTCAAGTTCACGCCGCCGCCCGGTCGGGTGACGATCGGCGTGGAGGCGCGCGGCGGCGAGGTCCTGGTGAAGGTGAGCGACACGGGCATCGGCATCGGCTCGCAGGACCTGCCGCACGTCTTCGAGCCGTTCTACCGCAGGGCGGGCGGTGGCCAGGGGATCCCGGGCAGCGGCCTCGGCCTGGCGGTCAGCAAGTCGATCGTCGAGGGCCACGGGGGCCGCATCTGGGTCGACAGCGCCCCCGGGCTGGGCTCGACCTTCAGCTTCACCATCCCCGCGCTCGACGACGATCGTCCCGGGCACAGCGGTGCGATGCCGGGCCATGCCCGGAAGGGGAACGGTTCGGCGGCGGAGGGCCGGCGGCCGGGCGGGCGGCCGCCGTGGGCGGCCTGAAACGTGACGACGGGGCCGGGGCGAGGGCTCAGTCCGGCGGGATGTTCTGGTTCAGCCGGAAGAAGTTCGTCGGATCGTAGGTGCGCTTGAGCGCCTTCAGCCGCTCGTACTTCCCGGCGCCGTACGCCTGCCTGATCCGCTCCCGGCCTTCCTCCATGAGGAAGTTCACGGAGACGCTGGTGTGGTAGGGCTGGAGCGCGGACCAGAAGGCGCGTGCCCACTCGCGCTCGGCCTCGAACCCTTCCGCGCTCACGCTGTTGCCGTTGATGTTGACGGTGAACCCGGCATCGCGACCGTTGAAGGCCGTCTCGGACTCGCCCACGCGGGCCACCGCCCCTCCCATCTGGAAGACGGCGACGCTCGTGATCGGGGAGACGATCCGCCTCCCGTGCTCGACCATGACGTCGATCACGTCGTCGGTGAGCTCGGCGACGTCGCAGGCGCGCCGAAGGCATCGGCCACCACCGCCGCCGCCGCGGGATGCTCTGAGCGCAGGACCAGCTGGATCTCGCTCGCCCGGCGCTCCACGTTTCGCTGGCGGCCGCCACGGCCAAGCGCGGAGGCGATCTTCGACCGCGAGAGCGCCCGCCCGCGCTCCGGCGTCGGCGCGATCGCACGCACCGCCAGCGCGTCCGAGGCGGCCAGATCGTCGCCGAAGGCCACAACTGCCGCCCGGAAGTAGTCGCGCAGGCCCGGGCAGCGCGTATGCCTGGCGCTGGCGGGTCCACACGAGCGCCTGGTGGGCCCGGGGCAGCACCTTGATCGCGCCGGCGTCGTCCGAATCACCGGCACGCGGGCGGTGGTTGTGGCGGTCGGTGCGCACCAGATCGGCCAGACGCCGCGCGTCGCCCGCGTCCGACTGCTGCGCCTTGGATCGACGACGCGAGATCGAGCCCGAGGAGCTGCGGCGCCCTCATGGTTCAGTGCTCGCGGCACGCCATCCCACCAGCCGTCGACCTCCTCACCGGCCCGCAGGGGCACGCTCTCGCGGTAGTGCTCGAGGGCCCTGGGACCCAGAGTGCTCACCTGCGGGCGGCTCGGTGGATCAGCGTACGGGACGCCGATCCACCCCCATTAGGGACGGTGGCGCCAGACGCGGTCGCGGCCGAGCACGACGATCGCATCCGCTCCCGCGGCCAGCTCGGCCGGAACGCCGTCCACCGGCGCCACCCTCCGGATGCCGAGTTGCCGCGCAACGTGCACGGCGACGAGGCGCCGGCCCCCGCGCCACATCACGACCGAGACCCTGAGGCCCGAGACCGGCGCGTTTCCGACCTGGCGGAGCCGGTACCCGGCCGCGGAGACCCGCGGCGCCTGGCGGGCAGCCGCGCCGCGGATGCCGCTGGCGTTCAGGACCGTCACCCGATAGGCGCGCGCGGGCGCCCCGAGCGCGGGCGGGTGCGCGGGGACCAGCGAGCGCGGGTCGGGCGGCAGCGCCCTCGGCTTCGGCGCCGCGGCGTGCCGGGGCGCCGGTTTGGGGCCCGCCGGGACGAGCAGGGACCAGCCGCCGAGGCCGACCGCCGCGACCGCGGCGACGCCCATCACGACCGCAGCCGGGCGCGCGGGGCTCGACCTGCGGGGCAGCCAGCCCTGCGAGAGGCGCCCGCGATGGCGAAGCGCCCAGGCCCGCGAGCTCGCGAGCTCGGGCGGCGCCTCGGCGATCGCGGCCAGCCGCCGGCCGAGGCGCCGAACCCGCCGGCCGTTGCGCATCGCGACGATCACGGCGAGCGCGTCGAGGACCACCGCGAACGCGACGGCCATCACTGCGACCGTCCTCAGCACGGACGGCGGCTGCGGTGGGGGGCGCGGGGCGACATGCCTGCACTCGGTTCGACGTCCGGCGCCGCCAACCTTCGCGCGGGTGTCGATTTTCGGAGCGGGGGCGCCTCCGGGGCGGTCGCGAGTGGGCCAACCGCCACCGCGGCGAACCTTCACGGGCGGTCCAATAGCATGGCCGCGATGCTCGCCTCCCCCTCCCTCGCCCTGGCCCGGGCGGCGGGCCGCCTCTCGCGGCGCCTCGGGCGAGGCGGCGGCACCAGCCTTCCCGGCAAGCTCCTCTTGTCGGTCCGGGCCGGCGCCGTCGCCGAGCTCGGAGCCGGGTTGCCGCGGGGCTCCGTGCTCGTGTCGGCGACCAACGGCAAGACCACCACGGCGCGCCTCATCGCCGCCTGCGCCCGGGCCGCCGGCTGGCGGCTGGTGGCCAACCAGAGCGGCGCCAACCTCGCCTCGGGGGTCGCAACGGCGCTCCTCGACGACGCCGCTCTCCCGCTCGCGGAGCGCGCCGAGCTCGGGCTCTTCGAGGTCGACGAGGCCGCCCTGCCCGCGGTGGCGGCCCAGCTGCGGCCGCGCGCCCTGGTGCTGATGAACCTCTTCCGCGACCAGCTCGACCGGCACGGGGAGCTCGAGGCCCTGTCGACCCGCTGGGCCGACGCCCTCGCCGGCCTGCCCCCGGCCGTCACCACGGTCGTGGCGAACGCCGACGACCCCGCGGTCGCCGCCCTCGTCGAGGGCCGGGCCGGCTCCATCACGTTCGGAATCGACGACCCGGCCGTGGCGCTGCCGGCCCTCCCCCACGCCGCCGACGCCAAGCGCTGCCGTCGGTGCGGAGCGCCGCTCGAGCACGACCTCGTGCTGCTCGGCCACCTGGGCCACTGGCGCTGCCCGGCCTGCGGCGCGGCGCGGCCCCGGCCGGACGTGCGGGCCACGCGGGTCGAGCTCGACGGGGCACGCGCGATCGCGCTGCGGGTCGAGACCCCGGCCGGCCCGATCGAGGCGCGGCTCGGCCTGCCGGGGCTGCACAACGCCTACAACGCGACCGCGGCGATCGCCGGCGCGCTGGCGCTCGGGGTGCCGGCCGAGCTGATCGGCCCGGCGCTGGCCGGCAGCGCCAACGCCTTCGGGCGCTTCGAGCGCGTGCGCGTCGGCGGTCAGGAGCTCGCGATCCTGCTCGCCAAGAACCCGGCCGGGGCGAACGAGATCGTGCGCACGATCCTGCTCGACGGAGCGCCGCTGCACCTCCTGGTCGCGCTGAACGACCGCACCGCGGACGGGCACGACGTCTCGTGGATCTGGGACGTGGACTTCGAGCTGCTGCTGCCGCGCATCGCGGACCTGACCCTCTCCGGCGACCGCGCCCACGACCTCGGCCTGCGCTTCCGCTACGCCGGCCTGGACTCCGGCCGGATGCGGATCGTGCCGGACCTGGAGCGCGGCCTCGACGCCGCGCTG
>JAWVEW010000358.1:0-9052 GCA_033856495.1 Miltoncostaeaceae bacterium
CGTCCGGCGACCACGCCGGGTCGATGTCGTTGGCGACGTTGTTGCTCATGTTGTACTGGCCGGTGCCGTTGGGCTCGACCGCGTAGATCTCGTCGTTGCCGTCCTTGTCGGAGACGTACGCGACACGACCGTTGAAGCCGGGGTTGCTCCCAGCCGCGGTGTCGGCGAGGGCCAGGCCGGCTGGGAGGACGGCCATGGACGCGGCGAGAAGGCCGATCGTCCGTGAGGGAAGCCTCATGCTCATGGGACTCGATCCTTTGTGCACAGCGTGGACACGTCGGCAGGTGAGGGTGGCCTTCGGGCATCCGTCCCGTCGGTTGCCCACCGACCCCGCCGCGTCGAAGCATTGCCGACGGCGTCGCGGCCCCCCATCCCCGTACAGGGGGCGTATGGCTCCACGTTCGGGGGGACCTGCCGTTGCCGAAGGTCCAGCTCGCCGCCGACCGGCGGCCGAGTCAGGGGGCCGCATTACGAAGCGTTTACATATGCCGATGGGGGGCCTTCCTCGAACGGCGCCATCAGGCGCCATCAGGCCGCGCCGATCAGCCTCAGCAGCGCGTCGGGCGTCACGGGCCGGGGGTTCGACGGGGCGGCGATCTCGACCGGCTCGTCGAATCGCGAGAGGTCCGCGACGAGATCCAGGGACGCTGCCGAGACCTGGGGCAGCACGTCCAGCCGTCCGGCCAGCGCGATCCCGATCCGCACCCGGTGCGGGCGCAGGTCCCCGGTGCCCACCCAGACGTCGGCCGTGCCCCGGCGAAGCGCGGCGCGGATCTGCCGGCGCGCCCTCGCCAGCTCGGCTGGCGACGGCGTGCCTCCGACCACGCCGGGGAACTGGCGGAGCAGGCCGGCGACGTCGTCCACCACCGCCCCGGCGTCGAGGGCGCCCTCCAGGTGCACGGTCGGGGCGCCGTCGATCGACTCCCGGCCCACCTCGCGCGGATTCACGATCCAGCTCAGGAGCGTCGGGGCGAACTCCGCCGGCCGGATCTGGGCGAGCTGCTCCGGCGGGACCAGCAGCTGAAGGTCGTTCCCGAGGACGCTGAGGTAGAGCTTGCCCTCGACCGCCGTCAGGTTGCCCTGGAAGGGCAGGCCCGCGACCGCGAAGTCGAGCGAGAGGGCGTCCGGCCGGCGCAGCGTGGCCTGTCCGTTCAGCTCCAGGCGATCCCCCAACAGGCTCTGGGCGGCCGGGGGCAGCGCGCCGGGCGCCGCCGTGACCTGGAGGTCGGCCGTCAGCCCGACCCGGTAGGAGGTGAGTGCGGCGGCCTCGGCGCGCGCCCGCTCCAGGATCTGGGCCGGCGACAGGCCGGGCGTGCGGTCCGTCTCCCCGCCGCCGCCGCAGGCCGCCAGGGCCAATGCGGCGAGCAGCGCCAGCGCGACGGCGACGCAGCGACGGGCCCGCATGACCGCCGGTATAGCATGCGTCCGGTGGCCGGGTCACTCACCCTCGTCCCGGTGGGCGTAGGCACTGCCTACGCGAGGGCCGGAGAGGCGCAGAGCTGCTACCTGGTGCGCGCCGGCGACCGGGCGGTCTGCCTGGACCTGGGCGCCGGAGCGCTCGGCCGCCTCACCGCCGAGGTCGCGCCGGAACGCCTGGCGGCGCTTGTCGTCTCGCACCTTCACCCGGACCACTGCGCAGATCTCTTCGCCCTGCGGGTGTACATGTCCTTCGGCCCCGGGCGCGGCCCGCGCCTGCGCGTCCTGGGCCCGCCCGGTCTGCGGGATCGGCTCGTCGCCTTCGCGCCCGGCGGCGACTGGGACGAGAGCTTCGCGTTCGAGGAGCTCCCCGTCGGCGGGGGCGAGACCGACCTCGGCGGCGGCCTGGTGCTGCGGCACGCGGTGGTCCCGCACCTCGACCCCACCTTCGCGCTGCGGCTGGACGCCGGCGGCTCGTCCATCTGCTACTCCGCCGACTGCCTGCCGAACGACGCCCTGCCCGCCCTGGCGCGAGGCTGCGACCTCCTGCTCTGCGAATGCTCGATGGGCGCGGGACCGGTGCCGGCGGGCGTGGCGCACCTGGACGCCCCCGCCGCCGGCGCGATCGCCGCGCGGGCGGGCGCCGGCCGCGTGCTGCTGACCCACTGCTACCCGGAGTTCGACCGGGACGCGGCGCTGGCGGCCGCGCGCGCGGCGTTCGCCGGTCCGGTCGACTGGGCGCGCCAGGGCGAGGCCGTCCCGGCCGGCAGGTGAGGCCGGCCCGGGGGCCGGGGGATCGCGGTCGATCGTGGCCCTGGGGCCGGGGGAGCGCGGTCGATTGTGGCCCGGGGGCGGTCAGCCTAGACTTCTCTCATGGTCCCTCGGCCCGCGGAGGCTGACGGCCGTCGCGGACGCGCCGAGGCACTGCCGGCGAACGGTGGCGGCCGTGAGCTGCGTTCATTGTGGCGTCGCCTCAAGGAGCACGGCGACCCGGCCGCGCGCGATCGCCTGGTGCTGCACTTCGCGCCGCTGGTGAAGTACGTCGCGGGCCGCATGAGCAGCGCCCTGCCGGCGCACATCGAGGAGGGCGACCTCATCTCCTACGGCCTGCTCGGGCTGATGAACGCGATCGAGCGCTTCGATCCGGGCCGCCAGATCAAGTTCGAGACCTACGCCGTCACCCGGATCAAGGGTGCCATCATCGACGAGCTGCGCTCGCTGGACTGGGTGCCCCGCTCGGTGCGGGCGCGGGCGCGCCAGATCGAGCGCAAGTCGGCGGAGCTGGAGAACAAGCTCCAGCGCGCGCCCACCGATGAGGAGATCGCGAGCGCGCTGAACCTCAGCGTGGACGAGTTCCAGGACGCGATCACCCAGATCGCGACCTCATCCATCGTCGCCCTCGACGAGATGTGGACCGTCTCGTCGAGCGGCGAGCCGCTGTCGCTGATGGACACGATCGGCGACAGCCGCATGACCGACCCGGCGGACGTGCTCGACGTCACCGAGCTGCGCGCCACGCTGGCGGATGCGATCGCGCGGCTGCCCGAGCGCGAGAAGATCGTGGTCGCCCTCTACTACTACGACGGCCTGACCCTGCGCGAGATCGGCGAGGTCCTGGGCGTGACCGAGAGCCGGGTGAGCCAGCTGCACACCAAGGCGATCCTTCGGCTCAAGGGCCGCCTGCAGGGCGACCTCGAGCGGCTGCACGCGGATTAACCGGGCCTCAAGGCCCCGTCACCCGTAGCCCAATCGTGCGTCGCGCGCCGGCGAGGGGGGTCCCGCCGGTGTCCGCGGTGAGGGTGTAGCTGCCGCGGCGGAGAACGGAGCGGATGCGGGCCGGCAGGCCGAGCGTGCGTGGCTCGGTTCCGACCGTCGCGAAGAAGGCGCCGACCACCCTGCGCCGGCCGGTGGGGGAGATCGTGACCAGCGCCCGCCCAGGGGCAGACAGTCCGATCCGCAGCCGGACGGCCCCGGCGACGCCGGTGGCCATCGGCGTTGACAGATCCATGAGGAGCGGCTTCGGGGGCGCCTCGTAGGTCGCCGCAGTCACCGTGTGCAGGGAGTTGGAGCTCGCGGAGATGTAGCTCACGATTGCGTCGCCCGCGGGCCCGACGCCGAACGCGGGCGCCAGCCCCCAGCCGGGAGCGGAGGGCACGACGGGGGGTCCGATGCCACGTCCCCTCGCCTGGTGCGCGTACCCGGACCGCGATCGAGTCCCGCTGAGGCTTCTGGGCCGGGGCCACCACGAAGGTGTCTCCGAACGGCGTCACCGCGAGGTCCTGGGGACAGCACCACCCTCCCGGGAGCGCGCCGGCGCCGCGCCAGGCGCCGCCGGCCGGCCGCATTGCGACACGGGGCGGGGCCGCCTGACCGGCCGCCGAGGGGCTCCATGTTGCGAGGGCGTTCCCGGCCGCGTCCAGTGCCACCTGACCGTCCCCCCGCCCGAGCCCCGTCGTCCCGACCCAGCGGATCGCGCCCGCACGGTGCTCGGCCACGGCGAGGAGCGGGTTCACCCAGGGCTCGCCGGTCGCGTTCGCGACCCGGTAGGCCACCAGCGCTCCTCCCGTCGCGTCGATGGCGACCGAGCGCAAGGAGAGCGACCGACACCGCCCGCCGGCGTGATGCTGGCCCGGCTCCAGCCCGCCGCCGCGCCGGCGACCGGCAGCGCAAGCGCGCCAGGGCGGGTGCGACCGCCGCCCGGAGCCCCACTCCCCTCAGGCGGCGCAGGCCCGCGGCGCGCCGTTCACCGTCGCGGGCGGGCAGCGGACGACGCCGACCAGCTCGATCTGGCCGACGATCGTCTCGGGGACCGTCGCCACCATCTGGAGCTGGGCGAGCGGGCCCGCCGGAACAAGCCGCAGGTGCGTGTCGTCGACCCGCTCCACCCCGATCAGGCCGCCGACCTCACCGGTGTCGAGCAGCGAGCTGACCTGCGTGAGCAGCCCGCTGAGGTTGAGCGTGCCGAGGTTCCCCAGGGCAAGGCCGACGAGGCTCGTGTTCATCAGGGATTTCAGCTCCGCGTCGAGGAGGACGCGGTCGAGCCCGACGCAGATCACGTCGATGCCGCGGCAGGCGCGGTCGTTCAGCGTGGCCAGCTCGAGCGGGCTCAAGCCCGGGGGCAGCGTCCCGCCGCCGAGCTGGGTGGTGAGGTCCAGCGTCCGGGACTTGACGATGTCGGCGAGCGAGATCGGGATGATCACGGGACCCCGGCTGCCGGTGCCCGGCGGCAGCGTCGGCGGCGGCAGGTTCGCCGGAGGGAGGGTCTGGACGACGGCGGGAGTGGCCGCCGCCCGGGTGCAGGCGACGATCGCCTTTCGGCGGGCGACGAGCGCCCTGCTCAGCAGCGCGATGCGCCCGCGCAGCGCCGCCGGGCGCGCCCGCTCGGCGCCCTGCAGCGCGCGGCGCACCATCCGCTGCTGGGCGACCCGGTTCCTGGCCGGGATCGCGCAGACCGTGCCGGTGAGCTGGAGGGCCTGGAAGCGTCCACCCATGATGTAGAGCCGCTTCAGGTTGGCGAGGGTGCCGGCCGAGGCGGCCGGCGGGGCCGCCTGCGCCGCCATGGGCGCCACCGCGAGCATCAGCGCCACGATCGCTGCGAGGACGCGGATCCGGGTCATGGCTGCCTCCATGCGAGCCACGCTAGCTCATGACCCTGACGGGGCGCACGACGGGCCGGCCGACCGGGCGCCCCGAGGCGCTCGTCGGGGTCAGGGTCAGCCGATAGGAGCCGACCGCCGCCAGGCGCACCGGCACCAGGATCCGGAACGTCCCCGCGCGCAGTGAGCGGGTCACGGTGGCGCCCGCGCCCGCGCCGCGCAGGCCCGCCGGCCGCAGCGTTGCGACGACGCGCCCCCGCCCAGAGAGCTTCCCGCGCACGACCAGGGCGCCGCGCGCGCGGGAGACAAGGCGGGCAGCCGCGACCCGGCTCAGGGAAGGCGCCCGCGGCGCTGCGCCGGTCGCCGGCGGCGTGGTGCCCGCGGGGCGCGACGCGGTCGACGCGGCCGGGGCGGCGGCCACGGCGGGGATCGGGCGGCCCAGCGCGGCGGCGACGGCGGCGAGCGCGTCGACGAGCCCGGATCCGGTCCCGGTGTCGTTACCGGGGGGGCCGAGGTCGGTCGCCGTGTCGCGCAGGATCTGAGCGATCTCCGGAGCGCCCAGGCCGCCGTTGGCCTGCTTCATCAGCGCGGCGACACCGGCCACGTGGGGCGCCGCCATGGAGGTGCCCGAGTAGGTCCCGTAGCCGTGTCCCAGCGTCGAGACGATGCCCACCCCCGGCGCGGCGACATCGGGCTTGACGAGGACGGTGCCGGCGGCCGGCCCGGTGCGGTCCCGGTTGTCCCAGGACACCGGTCCGCGGCTCGAGAAGCTGGCGACGGCGGGCGAGTCGTCCACGGCCGCCACCGCGAGGCTGGACGGATAGGACCCCGGGCTTCCCATCGTCGATGCGCCCGGGCCGGTGTTCCCGGCTGCGAACACCGGCACGATGCCGACCGCGAGCCAGGTGCGGACCACCTGGTCGAACCAGGGGTCGTTCGCGTCGCCGGCGGTCCAGGAGTTGCAGACCACCGCCGGGAAGTCGTTCGTGGCCGGGTTCCCGTCGGGGTCGGTCATCCACTGCCCGGCGGCGAGCAGCGTGGCGCCCTGGCCGGCCGCGTTCTCGTCCAGCGCCTTGGCGACGAGCACCTTCGCGCCCGGGGCCACGCCGATCGGCGCGCCCTGCGCGCTGCCGCCCACCATGGTCCCGATGGTGTGGGTCCCGTGGCCGCTGTCGTCGTAGGGGGATGTGCGGTTGCCCACGAAATCGCGCCAGGCGACGATCTTGCCGGCGAGGTCCGGGTTGTCGGGGTCGACGCCGCTGTCGATGCTGCCGACGCGGATGCCCGCCCCGGTGATCCCGAAGTCCCGCCAGACGGCCCGCGCCCGGATGAGGTCGAGCGGCCTCGCGTCCCCGTCGCCCGGCCCGGCGGCGGCCGCCGCGGCGGACGCGCCCTCCGCCGGGGGGGCGGGGGTCGCGAGGGCGCCCCCGGCGCTGACGAGCGGATCCGCATCGATCCGGCCGACCGCCGGCATGGCCGCCAGGCGCTCGATCGCGGCCCGCGGGGCCGCGATCGCCAGCGCGTTCGTGATCCAGAACCGCTGCGCCGGTACGCCGGCGGCGGCGATCACCGGCGGCTGGGTCCGGTCGGCCAGGCGCCGGGCGGCTGTCAGCAGCGCGGCGGGCTGACCGACGTACGCCCCCGTGTCGACCTGGCGCGCGAGCGTGACGATGACCGCGACCGGCTGGCCGGCGGGCGTCCGGGCGAGCACGTCCCGCAACGCGGGGGAGACCTCCGCACCCGCGGGCGGAGCCAGGGCCAGCGCAGCGACCGCGAGGAGCGCCAGCCCGAGGGCAGGCCGCGCGGCCGCCGCCGCGCGTGCGGGAGGGCGGCACGTCGAGCTCGCCATCGGCGTCCGCTGCATCCAGTCCTCTCGAGGCTCGGCGTCGCGTCTCGACCATGGGGAGCGAGGCCAGCCGCAAGCCGCGGCCATCCTAGTGGACCGCCCACGAACGTTTACCGGGTTCTGCCGGCTTCACACCCATCGCGATGCCGCGTCCTCGGTCGCCCCGTTATTTCCAATAGCGGCGCCTCCCTGCGTCCTTGCCTCGCTCGATGTTCGCACGGCAGAACTCCGGCCACGTTGGTGGTTGGCCCCCTAGAGCCCCGCAGCCCCGCCGTCATAGGCGCCGGGCGCGCCGGCGACTGCCGGTCCGGGCGGCCGCGGCACCGGTCCCGCCGCGCGCCCAGGCCCTGGGGCGGCGATAGAATCGCCGCCCGGCTCGTCAGGAAAGGTGCATCGAATGGCCCATCAGGACCCCTCGAAGATCCGCAACGTCACCGTGCTCGGCCACCGTGGCACGGGGAAGACGAGCCTGGTGGAGGCGATGCTCTACGCGTCGGGCGCGGTCAACCGCATGGGCAGCGTCGCTGAGGGCTCGACCGTCGCCGACTTCGACGAGGCGGAGCAGCGCCGCGGCATGAGCATCGCGGCCTCGCTGTGCCACCTCACCTGGACGGGGGTCCAGGTGAACATCATCGACACCCCGGGCGAGCAGTCGTTCCACGCCGACACCCTCTCGTCCCTGCGCGCCGCCGACGCTGCGCTGATGGTCGTGAACGCGACGATGGGCGTCGAGGTCCAGACCGAGCGGCTGTGGAACCGCTGCGAGGAGCTCCGCGTTCCGCGGGCGGTGGTCGTGAACATGCTCGACCGCGAGCGCGCGGACTTCGACACGGCCCTCCAGGCGCTCCGCAACCTGTCGCCGGGCTGCGTGCCCATCCAGGTCCCGATCGGCCGGGAGGGGGATTTCCGCGGCGTGGTGAACCTCGTCTCGATGACCGCCAGCGTCTACGAGGGCGGGGCGGTCGGCCGCGACGTGCCGATCCCCGACGAGGTGGCGGACGCCGCGGCGGCCGCCCGCGAGGCGCTGGTCGAGACCGTCGCCGAGGCCGACGACGCCCTGATCGAGAAGTACCTGGAGGGCGAGGAGATCACGACCGCCGAGCTCATCGCCGGCCTCTGCCAGGGCATCGTCAGCGGGCGCCTGCACCCGGTCGCCTGCGCGGCGGGAAGCAAGGGGATCGGCGCCGACCGGGTCCTGGACCTGATCGTGGAGGGGCTTCCCGGGCCCGACACGGCCGCGGGCTGGGACGCGACCGACGAGCGCACGGGCGAGCCGGTCACGATCACCCTCGCCGAGGAGGGACCCGCGCTCGCCTACTGCTTCAAGACGCTGGCCGACCAGTTCAGCGGCCGCATCAACCTGCTGCGGGTGATCTCCGGCGTCCTGCCCAGCGACACCCAGGTCGTCAACGTGCGAACCGGCGTGAAGGAGCGCGTTGGACAGCTGCTGCGGCTGCAGGGGAAGGATCACACGCCGCTCGCCGAGCTGGGGCCGGGCGATATCGGCGCCGTCGCGAAGCTCAAGGAGGTGGTCACCGGGGACGTGATCACGGCGGGCTCGAATCGGGTGCTGATCGAGGGCGTCCACTTCCCGGCCGCGGTCATGAGCTTCGCCGTCACGGCGCACACGCAGGGCGACGACGACAAGGTCGTCTCCTCGCTGCGCCGGCTGCAGGAGGAGGATCCGAGCCTCGACGTCCACCGGGACGACCAGACCGGCGATCTCATCGTCGCCGGCCTCTCCCAGATGCACGTCGAGGTGATCGTGGAGCGGCTGCGCCGGCGCTTCGGCGTGGAGGTCGACCTGCACCCGCCGCACATCCCCTACCGGGAGACGATCACGGCCTCGGCCGAGGCCGAGGGCAAGCACAAGAAGCAGACCGGCGGGCGCGGTCAGTTCGGCGACTGCTGGCTGCGGGTCGAGCCGCTGCCGCGCGGCGGCGGCTTCGAGTTCCAGGACAAGATCGTGGGGGGCGCCATTCCGAAGCCCTTCATCCCCGCGGTGGAGAAGGGCGTGATCGAGGCGATGCAGCGCGGCGAGCTGGCCGGGTACCCGGTCGTCGACTGCAAGGTCACGCTCTACGACGGCAAGTACCACGCGGTCGACTCCTCGGAGATGGCGTTCAAGATCGCCGGCTCGCTGGGGATGAAGGCTGCGCTCACCAAGGCGCGGCCGGTGCTGCTGGAGCCGATC
>JAWVEW010000359.1:0-11844 GCA_033856495.1 Miltoncostaeaceae bacterium
GCCGCCGTGGCGGCGCCGGCCATTCCTGGAGCGGGATTGACTGAGTCGAGGTGGTGCGGAAGGTCAGTCGGACCGGGAGCCGAGCCACTCGGTGACCTTCGGCCACAGCACCTTGCGGGCGCCGGAGCCGGCGAGCAGGCCCACGTGGCCGGCCGGCACGAGCACGTACTCGTTGTCCGTGCTGGAGACGGCCGCGTTCAGCGGCTCGGCCATCGCGGCCGGCACGATGTGGTCGGACTCGCCGGCGATGCTGAGGAGGGGCGCCGTGATCCGCGACAGGTCGACGGGGTCGCCCTTGATGGTCATCTCGCCCTTGATCAGGGCGTTGTCCTGGTAGAAGCGTCGGATCCATTGCGAGAAGGCGGCTCCCGGGAACGGGGTGCCGTCGTTCACCCACTTGTTCATGGCGAGCCAGTTCCCCATGTCCTTCCCCGAAAGCAGCCGGTCCCACATCGTGACCTGCGCGCCGACGTAGTTGGTGACCGGCTTGAGGAACTTGTTCCCCGTGTCGATGACGTCGGGCGGGATGTTGCCGAAGGCGCCGACGAGCGCGTCGGGGTTGAAGTGCTTCTTGTCGGTCCAGAGCGCCATCAGGCCGCCCTCGCGGAAATCCACCGGCGAGGTGAGCGCGATCAGGTTGCGCAGGCCGTCCGGTCGCAGTGCGGCGTGCATGGTGGCCATCGTGCCGCCCATGCAGTAGCCGAAGAGCGTGTAGTCGTCCTGGCCGCTCGCCCGGCGCATGCGCTCGACCGCCTTGGGGATGAGCTCGCCGACGTAGTCGTCGAACGTCATGTTCCGGTCCTCCGGCCCCGCCACGCCCCAGTCGAGCAGGAAGACGTCGTGGCCCTCGGACAGGAGGTGGCCGAAGAAGCTGTTCTCCGGCGTGAGGTCGAAGATGTACGGCTTGTTGATGAGGGCGTAGATGAAGAGGATCGGGGTGCGGTAGCGCCGCGGCCCCTGCCCGCGGTAGCGGTAGAGGGTCGCCTTGTTGCGCGTCCACACCACGTCCTTCGGCGTCACTCCGGTGGGAACGTCCGCGCCGAGGGCGAGGATCTTGAGGCCCTCCTCGAGGGTCTCGAAGCGCCAGCCGGGCGGCAGCTCGCCCGGCCCGCCGTTCGCCTGCTGGGACTGCGGCTGGGTCGTCTTCTCCATCGGCTAGGACTCCTTCTTCGCCCTGGTGTTCCGGCGCGCCGGGCGCGGCTTCGCCGGCGCAGCGTCCGGCTCGGCCACGGCGGCCTCCTCCTCCGGCGGCTCCACGCCGACCGGAAGCTCGAGGGACGGCGCGGGCGGCTCGGCCGCCGGCGGCGGCGCGGCCTGAGCGGCGGCCACGGCGTCGAGCCGGGCCTCGAGCCCGGCGAGCCGTCCGGCGAGCGACGACTCGACGGTGCCGGCGATTCGCTGCACGAGCGCGTCGACGTCGAGTCGATCCGCCTGGAGGCGCTCCCGGACCGCGGCGGCGATCGCCTCTGCCGAGGGCGGCTGGGGGAGCGCGGCGGCGATCGCCTCTGCCGAGGGCGGCTGGGGGAGGGCGGCGGCGATCGCCTCCGCGGAGGGCGGCTCGGGGAGGGCGGCAGGCTCCGGCGCGGGTGCGTCGAGTCGGTCCTGGAGCGCGAAGACGCTGTCGGAGACCTCGTCCAGCTTGCGCTCGACGTTGATCACCAGCTGGGCGACCCGGGCCATGTCCTCCTTGGACGGCACGGGAAGCTGCTCGAAGCTGGCCTCGGCGGCCTTCCGCATCGCCTCCTGCAGATTGGCGTAGCGCTCCATGAATGTGCCGGCCGCGCTGGCGAACTCCTCCGTGGAGATGAACTGCTCCATGGACTTCGCCCAGCTCTCCGCCGCCCGGTCATAGGTCTGCTTGAAGAGCTCGAATGGGTGCGGTGGGAGTGCGCTGCTCACGTTCGACGTCGCTTTCCTTTCGGTGCTCGTGTGTGAGTGCGGACCGCGGTGCCGTCGAGCGGCTCGACGCGGACGTGCCTGCCGTGCGCGGGCGCGCGCGGCACCGCGGATCGTACTCCTCGGCCCCTGGCAGAGGCCGTCAAGCCACTACCCCCCACCGCCCCGGGCGAACGCCCGGGCGGTGTTCGCTCGGCGATGCGAGCGGGCGGGCTAGTTGGCGCTCGAGCGGCCCAGCTGGTCGGCCAGCGCGAACGGGAAGTACATGGTGGCAGCGCTGCCGGCGAGGTAGCTCTGGGCGAGCGTCACCGCGGCGTCCTGGCCCTTCTTGACCTGCGCGCCGATCGACTCGAACAGCTGCTTCTGCTGGGCGGTGGCGGTCTGCGACTCGTCGAGGATGGTCCGCGCGAGGCGCAGGGCGCGCTCCTGGCCCTCGATGGTGGCGTTCAGGACGGCCACGGACGCATCCCGGCCGGCCTCCTGGATCGTGGTGGTGGCGGCGGTGGTGCTGGCCACGAAATCGTTGGTCGTCATCCGTCGGTCCTCTCTGGAGATGGGGGTCGGGCATTCCCCTGGCCGCCCGGCTTGTCCGGGCCCCCGGGGTAGAGCTGGAAGAAGCTGTCGAGCATCGTGCGGTAGCCCTCGAGGGCTCCCGCCCACGCGTCGAGGTAGGCGTGTCCGGCCCCGGTCAGCGTGTAGGTCCGTCGGGCCGGGCCCTGGGCCGGCATGTCCCAGTCCGACTGAACCAGGCCGTCGCGCTCGAGTTGCCGGAGCGTCCGGTAGACGCTGCCGGGATCCAGCGCCTCGAAGCCGAACAGCGTCAGGCGCTGCATCAGCTCGTAGCCGTGGCTCTGCCACTGCTGGAGCGCGAGCAGGAGGAACGGCTGAAGCCAGTTGCGGGGCTTCGGCGGCGCTTCAGGCCGCTTGTCGTTCCCGTCGGTGATTGGATGCTCCATGTAGGTGCAGTTTGCACCTATAGAGGCGGTCTGTCAAGGGTGATTCCCGCCAAACCGGGCCACCGGCGTCCACGCCCCCCCGGTCAGCGGCCGCCGTCCTGCGGGTCAGCCGTCTCTCGCCCTGCGGGTCAGCACTCTCCCGCCCTGCGGGGCAGCAGTTTCACGCATGCGGGTCCGTAATTTCCCGCACCGCTCACGCAACGTGCGGCGCCCGCCGGCCGATGCCCCCGCCGATCCAACTGATGTACCCGGATTGGGAGGGACGACGCCGTGCACGGACGCAGACTCGCCGCCCTGGCCCCAGCGCTTGCGCTGGCGGCGATCGCCGCCGTGCCGGCCGCATCCGGGATGGCGGTCACCGGCGCCACGGCGCCATCCGGAGTGGAGCGGGCGCTGGTGAGCGCCATCAACGCGGCGCGCTCGGCGCACCACCTGCCGGCGCTTCGGCTCTCCCCCGCGCTCGCCCGGTCGGCCAGGGCCCACAGCGCCTCCCTGCTGCGGGCGGGGCGGCTGGAGCACGAGGGGCCCGGGGGTGCGCCGTTCTGGAAGCGCCTGGTGGAGGCGGGCTACCCGTCGCGGCGCCCCATGGCCGAGAACCTCGCGCTGGTCCCCGGCTGCGGCGCCGCCACCGCGGCGACGGCGGTCCGCATGTGGCTCCAGAGCCCGGGGCACCGCACCAACATGCTCTCGCCGCGGTACCGCTGGGTGGGGCCGGGGGCCGCGCTCAGCCAGTCCTGCGGCAGCGCCGTCTATACCGCCGACTTCGGCGGCTGAGGACGGATCGCCGCCGCTCGCGCGCTCAGGCCTGGAAGCTCTTGCCGCAGCCGCAGGACGAGGTGACGTTCGGGTTGTTGATCACGAACCCCGCGCCCTGGAAGCCCTCCTCGTAGTCGAACTGGGCCCCGAAGAGGTACGGCGCGCTGAAGCGGTCGACGATGATCTTCACGCCCTCGCTCTCCACCACCTCGTCGCCGTCGGCGGCCTGGCCGAAGGAGAGCGAGTACTCGAAACCCGAGCAGCCGCCCGGGAGAACCTGGATCCGAAGGCCCGACCCGGGCTCGGCGTCCGACTCGATGAGATTGCGAAGCTTGTCGCCTGCCTGAGCGGTGAGCGTGACCATCGCGGCCGCCCTTTCGTCGCGTGGGAGTGTCGTGATCGAAGTGTCGCAAAGCCCGGCGGCGCACGCAACGTCGTTTCCCGGTTAACCGACTGGTCGCCAGACGACGACTGCAGAGCGGCCCGCGCCGCGAACCGGGTACGCCTGGCACAGCCGTCGCGGGCCCTGGGCGCCCGGCGATGGCGCGGCCCCCGCGCACCCACGCCTGTGCGGGGGTCCCTCCATCCTGGATGCCCGTCAGGCGCCGGCGGCGCCCCGCCGGTATCGCCGGACCGCGAGCGGCACGAACACCGCGAGGATCCCGGCGGTCCAGGCCAGGCTGATGAGCACGCCCCGGCCCCATGGCCCGCCCAGCACGAGCGCCCGCACGGCGTCGACCGCGGCCGTCACCGGCTGATGCTCGGCGAAGGCCTGCAGCCATCCGGGCATGGTCGCGGTGGAGACGAAGGCGCTCGACGCGAACACCATGGGCAGCAGCAGCGGGAAGCTCGCGGCCTGGGCGCTCTCCGCGTTGGCCACCGAAAGCCCGATCAGGGCGAACACCCAGGAGAGCGCGAAGCCGAACCCCAGCAGCACGAGCAGCCCGAGCAGCAGCTTGGCCGCGTTCGTCTCCACGCGGAAGCCGACGGCGAACCCCACCGCGGTCATGAGGGCGACCACGAATACGTTGCGCAGGAGGTCCGCGGTGGTGCGGCCTGCGAGCACGGCCGAGCGCGCCATCGGCAGCGAGCGCAGCCGCTCCAGCAGGCCGCGGCCCCGGTCCTCGGCGAGCCCCACGCCGGTGGTGATGGCGCCGAAGGCGACCGTCTGGGCCCAGATCCCGGGCATCAGGTAGTTGACGTAGTCGATGCCCGGCACATGGATCGCGCCGCCGAAGACGTAGCGGAACATCAGCACGAACAGCAGCGGCTGGATCGTCGCGAAGACCAGCAGCTGGGGCACGCGGCGGATCGTGAGCAGGTTGCGCCAGGTCATGGCGAGCCCGTCGCGGACGGCCCAGCGCAGGCGCGTCGCCGGGCCGAGCCGCAGCGGCAGGACCGTGGTGGGCGCGGCGGTCGTCATGCTGCCTCCTCCATCTCGGCGCGGCGGCCGGTCAGCGTCACGAAGACGTCGTCCAGGGAGGGTTCGCGCACGGTCAGGCGCGCGGGCTCCAGGCCCAGGGCGTCGAGCGCGCGAAACGCCTCCATCAGCGCTCGCGGGCTGTTCCGGGCGCTCAGGCGGACGATCGCCCCGTCCTGGACCAGCTCGCCGAGCTCCAGCGGGGCGAGCGCCTCGCGGACGGCTGCCGCCTCGGCGGGGGCGCCCATCTGCAGCTCCACCACCGTGGCGCCGAGCCGCGCCTTCAGCTCCGCCGCAGTGCCGTCGGCGATCGCCCGCCCGCGGTCGATCACCACGATGCGGTCGGCCAGCTGGTCGGCCTCCTCGAGGTACTGCGTGGTGAGCAGGACGGTGGTGCCCTGGGCGACCAGCTCGCGGACCGTCGTCCACAGGTCGCCGCGGCTGACCGGGTCGAGCCCCGTGGTCGGCTCGTCGAGGAACAGGACCGGCGGACGGTGGACGAGGGCGGCCGCCAGGTCGAGCCGCCGCCGCATGCCGCCCGAGTAGGTGCGCACGAGACGGTCGGCCGCATCGACCAGCCCGAAGCCCTCGAGCAGCTCCTGCGCCCGCGGTCGCAGCGACCGGCGCGGGAGGTGGGTCAGGGTGCCGATCAGCAGCAGGTTCTCGCGCCCCGTGAGGTTGTCGTCGACGGCCGCGTTCTGGCCGGCCAGGCCGATCCGCGCCCGCACCTCCTCGGGCTGGCGGACGACGTCGAACCCCAGCACGCGCGCCTCGCCTGCGTCCGGAGTGAGGGTGGTGGCAAGGATCCGGACCGCCGTGGTCTTCCCGGCGCCGTTCGGGCCGAGCAGCCCGAGCACCGTGCCCGCCGGGACGGTCAGGTCCACGCCGTCGAGCGCCATCACCTTGCCGAAGCGCTTGACGAGCCCCCTGGCGGTCACCGCGGCCGCCGGGCCGTTTCCGCTCATGCTTCACTCCTCAAATTGCTTTCCCCTGCTCTATAGTTGAGCTTACTTTACTATCGAGTGATGGCAAGTGGATGGGAGGCGAGGGTACGATGGGCGACGTGGCGACCCGGCGGAAGGAGGAGACGCGGCGACTGGCCGAGGAGGCCTGGTCGCGCCTGGCGGCGCTCTTCTGGCAGCGACGGCCCGGGTGGTTGGCGGCGGGCGCGGCCGAGGGCCTCACCCCGCCCCACGCGATCGCCCTGATGCGGCTGCGCGACGACGCGCCGCCCCTCCTGGGCGACCTGGCGCGCGGCATGCACTGCGATGCATCGTACGCGACCGCCCTGGCCGATCGCCTGGAGGAGCGGGGCCTCGCGACCCGTCGGCCTTCCACGCAGGACCGGAGGGCCAAGGAGCTGGTCCTCACCGACGCCGGGCGCGCTGTTCAGGCGCGCCTGCGTGCGGCGTTTCGACGGCCTCCGGACGCGCTGCTCGAGCTCTCGGAGGACGAGCTTCGGACGCTGCTGGAGATCGCCCGGCGGGTCTCGCCCGAGGGCGGCCCCGCCGACTGGCTCGTCAGTTAGTTGAGGGGCCTGTCAAAGAGCAAGGCCGCCGCGCGGGGTGGAGCTTTCGCGCGGGCCTGAGGGCGTCAAGGAGCGGGGCAGGACGAGCTGATGGGGATGCCGCCGACGGGGAAGCGGACGAGCTGCAGCGGGATCCACCTCTGCCACGCCCGGGACGGCCGGGTCGCCGAGACGTGGACCAGGTGGGACACCCTCAGCCTCCTGCAACGGCTGGGGCTGGGGCTGGGGCAGAGCCGGGCGGTTGGCTGAACCGAACGGTCGCGCGAGCGTGCCGTCGGGGGGATCAGCTCACGGCGAACGAGGGCGACACGACGCGCCGGTTGCCGGCGGCGTCCAGGAGCGTGATCCGTAGCCTGTAGCGCCCCGAGGCGAGCCTGCCGAGCGCGATCGGCGCCTGGCCGGCCAGCAGCCGGCGGACCGCGAGCCGGCGCACGAGCGTCGGCCGCAGCACCCGCGGACGGCCGGGCGTCGGCCTCAGCCGGTACAGCAGCGCCGACGTTCTGGCCGCCTCGCTGAGCCGGAAGCGGGCCGTCACCCGTCCGCGCAGCAGCGTGCGCCGGAAGGCTGAGAGGTTGGGGGCGGTGATGTCCCGCAGCGGGAGGGCCGTCGGGACGTGGGAGATGGGCGTGGTGGGCGCCGGCGGAGGTGGCGGAGGCGCGGTGCCGCCGATCGTCGCTCGCTCGACCGTCTCGCAGCCCTGCAGCAGGTCGGTTGCCACCACGTCGAGCTGGTCGGCCACGACCCGGTCGCCGCCGGCCCCGCACGAGATCTGGTCGAGGAAGCCGTCGCGTGCCTGCACCACGTCGTTGCCGCCGCCGCAGGTGATCAGGGAGCAGACCGCGTCTCCGTGCAGCTGGTCCGCGCCCGGCCCGCCGTCGACCGCGTCGTTGTCCGGGCCGCCGTTGACCGCGTCCTCGCCGTCGCCGCCGTTGACGGCGTCGTCGCCGGAGCCGCCGTTCAGCAGGTCGTTCCCGCCGAGGCCCGAGATCGTGTCGTTGCCGAGGTCGCCCTGGATCGCGTTCGGCCCGGCGTTGCCGCTCAGCACGTCGTCGGCGCCGCCGCCGTCGATGTTCTCGATCCCGAGGAGCTGGTCGTTCTCGCCGGCCTCGCCGTCGTTTCGGACGTCGTCGAGGCTGGCCGTGACGCGCGTGGCGCGAAGGTCGTAGCGGACCACGTCCACCCCGTCGCCGCCGTTCACGAGGTCCGAGCCGGCCCCGCGCGTGATGGAGCTCGGCCCCGACGGGGCGTCCTTGCCCTCCAGGATGTCGTCGCCCGGACCGGCGTCCAGGATGTCGTTCCCGGCGAAGCCCGACAGCGAGTCGTTGCCCTCGCCCCCGAGCAGCTGGTCGTTGCCGGTGCCGCCCCAGATCGTGTCGTTGCCCTCCCCGCCCGTCGCCGTCCCGCCGCCCGGAGGCAGGTAGATCTTGTCGTTGCCGAGCCCGCCCGAGGCCTGGGTGCCGGGCCCGTCGGGGGGGTTGAGATCGTTGTTGCCGATCGTGTCGGCGCCCGGGCCGCCGTCGACGACGTCGGTGCCGCCCCCGCCGTCGAGGAGGTCGTCGTCGTCCCCGCCGAGGATCTGCTCGTTCCCCGGCCCGCCCGAGATCTCGTCGTAGCCTGGTCCGCCGTCGACGAACCCGTCCGGGCCGCTGCCGAGGGTGACCTTGTCGGCGCCCGCGCCCGCGTCCACGTAGGCCGAGACGTTGAGGGCGACCGTGAGCGAATCATCGCCGGCCCCGAGGTCGGCCACGACGGCCGTGAAGGTCGGTGCGCAACTGAAGAAGCCCCCGCCGAGCGGCGTGCAGGTCGTGCTGGAGAGCGGGGTCGTGAACCCCGTGACCCAGACCGTGCCCGATTCCGGGTGGAAGCTCACCTGGATCTCGTTGCGCTCGCCGACGGCATCCTCGATCAAGAGGACGTCGGCGCCGTTCAGCGTTCCCAGCTCGACCGTCGCGCCCAGCGCCTGGTGGGCGAAGAGCAGGCCGAGCAGGAGGGGCCCGGCGGCGATCAGGCGAAAGCGTCCACTGCGGCGGCGCGGTACGGTCTCCATCGGGATTCCCTCCGTCGCAGCGGCAGCGTGAGCGCGGCGGCTGTCCTGACACGAGTGTTCTTCCTCCCGGCGCCGCATGACATCCCCCACCTGGGGGATGCCCACGTGCACTGGAAGCGAGACACCCGCGGTGGCCGGATCCCTCGCCGGAGGGACGGTGGGCGGGGCTCTGCGTGTCGACCATGGAGGCACGCACCCGCTGGAGGTCTCCCGTGAAGCTCCGCCGCCTGCTCCTTCCGCTCGCCAGCGCCCTCGTCGCGTGCCTGACGCTGGGCGCCACCGCGGCCCTTGCCGACGTCCGCGGGTTCGCCGGCGAGGACCCACAGGACCAGGCGCCGGCGCTTTCGGGGCCGGCCAGACCGGACGTCCAGCAGGTCCGGGTGGGCTACGACCCCGCGGGGACGCTCACGGTCACCGCCCGCTTCTACGCACCCATCCCGGCCACGTCGATCTACAACCTGTCGATCACCGTCGGAGAGCCGGCCCACTGCTCGTCGTTCGGCACGGGCCTCGATGCCTCGTTCTTCACGGAGGGCGCGACGACGGACCGGTATCCGATCTTCCATCTGTCCGGCTTCACCGGTTTGATCAACCCGCAGCGAGCGGTGAGCGCCGACGGCCTCGAGCTGACCATGAGCGTCACCAACCCCGCGCTCGCCAACCGCGACTTCACCTGCGGCGACGCCCATACGAGCTTCCCCGACGACGTCGGTCACTGCGGTGGGACCGATTGCAGCTACTGGAGCCACACGTACGTCCTCGACGACGTGGCCGTCTTCTCCACCCCCGCCGCCCCCGCCGTGCTGCCGGCGGTCACCCGACCACCGGTCAGCACGCCGGCGAGTCTGGTCGGCACCCCGGTGACCACGGGCGTCGCCACGCCGGTCACGACAATGCCCAGCCCTCTCCCTGCCGCGCCGGGGCGCGCAGTGCCCACAGCGGCCGCCGGCGATACCCACGCGCTCGCGCAGCTCTACCGGAACGCCTCGGCAGCGGCGCGGGTCATCAAGGTTCACCGGACCCAGGCGGCGTATGCGTCAGCGAGCCGCAGCCTGGGCCTGATCGCCTCGAGTGCTCGCGGGATCCTCAGCGGAGGTCCCACCGTCGCGGCTCGGACGCCCTGCCTGCGGGCGATCGTCGCCGACCAGGCGGAGGGGGTCAGCCTCGTGGCGCGCGGCTTCGCCGGCCTCGCACGCGCGCTGACGCTCGTACAGGCCCGGGCTGCGAACAGGCTGACCGCCCGCGGGTTGGCCGCCATCGGGTCGGCCGAGCGCGCGCTCCCGACCTGCCGCGTGGCCATGGGCCTGTCGCGCCAGGGAACTGCGGCCTAGTTGTGGACCGCCCACGCACGATAACCGGGTTCTGCCGGCTTCACACTCCTCGCGATGCAGCGTCCTCGGTCGCCCCGTTATTTCCAATAGCGGCGGCTCCCTGCGTCGTTGCCTCGCTCGGTGTTCGCACGGCAGAACACCGGCCACGTCGGTGGTTGGCCCACTAGCTCATCGTTCCTCGCCGGCCTCGCCCCGAGAGCGCTCCATCTGCGTGGAAACCAGTTCCTGGAACCGCCTCGCGGCGCGCAGCGCGTAGGCCCGGGCGTTGGTGTTGAAGACGACGGCGACCTCGCGGGCGGCCTCGGACAGGCGTATGGCCGGGTGCAGCCACTCCTCGAGCTCGGCGTCGCTGTAGTCGTAGTCGAAGCGCTCGGCCACCGTGCGCCCCTTCGTCCACGTCTCGGCGTTGCGCCCGTGCAGGCGGATGTAGGCGAGCGCGTCGCTCGTGCGCTCGACGACCGGCGGCAGCGCGCTCGCCGTGTCGACCCGGGGCGCGTCGACGCAGACCCAGGCGGCGTCGTGCTCCGCCAGCAGCTCGGCGGCCCGCTCGCGCTCGCCGGGGGCGACCCACGAGCGGTGTCGGAACTCGACCGCCGCCCGGGCAGGCTTCAGGCGGCGCAGGATCCGGCCGAGCTCGTCCCGCTGGCGCCCGCCGCTGGTCACGTACGGCGGCAGCTGGACCAGCACGGCGCCCAGCTTCGGCCCCAGCGGTCCGGTGGCCTCCACCAGGGCGTCGATCACCGCGTCGCGAAGCTCGCGGCTCGGCCGGCGGATGCGGCCGCGGGCGTCGCGCTCCGCGGGCAGCTCGCGAAGCGGCGGCGGCAGCCGGGCCGGATCGGCGGGGTGCCCGGAGATGATCTGGTGCGCCTTGACGTGGAAGCGGAACTCGGGCGGCGTGCGCTGGGCCCACGACGCCACGGTCTCGAGCGCCGGGATCGCGTAGAAGCTGGCGTTGACCTCGACCATCGGGAAGCGCTCGGCGTAATAGCGCAGCCGGCCCTCCGCGTCGTCCTTGACCTCCGGCGGGTACCAGCCGGCGCGGATGAACTCGGGGTCGGTCCAGGAGGCCGTCCCCACCAGCAGGCCCCGTGCCCCGGAATCCTCGCGCGCCGCCACCGTCACATCCTGCCCATCGGGCCCCGCCACCGGATCACCGTGGCCCGGACCGGCTGGAGGTGAAAGGCTGTGCGCCCGAACTCACCTCGCATGGAGGAGAAGGCATGAGCCAGGAGAACGACGACAGGCCGCCGACGACGACCGACGCCGGCATCCCGGTGGCCAGCCAGGAGCACTCGCTGACCATCGGGCCCGACGGTCCGATCCTGCTCCAGGACTTCTACCTGATCGAGCAGATGGCGAACTTCAACCGGGAGCGCATCCCGGAGCGCCAGCCGCACGCCAAGGGCGGCGGGGCCTTCGGCACCTTCGTGGTCAGCCACGACGTCAGCCGGTACACCAGGGCGGCGGTCTTCCAGCCCGGCACCGAGACCGACACCATCCTGCGATTCTCCTCCGTCGCCGGCGAGCGCGGCTCCCCCGACACCTGGCGCGACCCCCGCGGGTTCGCGCTGAGGTTCTACACGACCGAGGGCAACCTCGACATCGTCGGCAACAACACCCCGGTCTTCTTCATCCGCGATCCCATCAAGTTCCAGAATTTCATCCGCTCGCAGAAGCGCCTCGCCGCCAACAACCTGCGCGACGCCGACATGCAGTGGGACTTCTGGACCCTGTCGCCCGAGTCGGCCCACCAGGTCACCTGGCTGATGGGCGACCGGGGCATCCCCCGCAGCTGGCGTCACATGAACGGGTACTCGTCGCACACCTACATGTGGGTCAACGCCGCCAACGACCGGTTCTGGGTCAAGTACCACTTCAAGACCGACCAGGGCGTCGAGTGCCTCACCCAG
>JAWVEW010000360.1:0-2652 GCA_033856495.1 Miltoncostaeaceae bacterium
CCATACGAGGGGTTCGGGAGTATAGCGCCGCGGCGGACCGACAACAACGCGCGTCGAGCGCCGCGAGCGCGTCAGGCGGCAGGCGCGCGAAACCGCTTGTGACGCCGCTTTCCGACCTGTAGGACGGCGTCCGCGAGCCGCTCCGCGGGCACGTCCAGGTCGCCCGGCCCGAGCTGCTCGCCGTCCACCCTGATGCCGCCCTGCGCGAGCAGCCGGCGCGCCTCCGAGCTCGACATGCCGAAGTGCTCGCCGACGAGCGCCGGCACGTGCACCGTCTCCCCCGCCGGCAGCTCCGCCTCCTCGATCTCGTCGGGCAGCGCCCGCTCCACGTGCAGCCGATCGAAATGCTCTTCCGCCGGGCGAGCGGCCTCGAGCCCGTGGTACCGGGTCACGATCTCGCGCGCGAGGGCCCGCTTCGACTCGACGGCCGGCCGCCCCGGGTCGAAGGGCGTGTCCAGCAGGAGCTCGTAGTACACGGGCATCACCGCGTCGGGGACCCGCATCAGCTTCCCGAACTGCTCCTCGGGCGGCTCGTCGACGCCGACGTAGTTCCCCTCCGACTTCGACATCCGCTTGACGCCGTCGATCCCCGGCAGGATCGGCATCGTGACCGCCACCTGCGGCGGCACGCCGTACCTCTCCTGGATCCAGCGCCCCAGCAGCAGGTTGAACTTCTGGTCGGTGCCGCCGAGCTCGACGTCGGCCCGCACCGCGACCGAGTCGTAGCCCTGCATGAGCGGGTAGAGCAGCTCGAGCACCGAGATCGGGGCACCCGCTTCGTAGCGCTTGGCGAAGTCGTCGCGCTCGAGCAGCTGGGCGACCGTCGAGGTGCGGGTGAGCTTGAAGAGCTCCTCCATCGGCATGTCGAGCCACTCGCCGTTGCGCCGCACCTCGACGCGCTCGGGGTCGAGCACCTTGAACGCCTGGCGCTGGTAGGTGTCGGCGTTCGCGTCGATGTCCGCGGCCGAGAGAACGGGACGCGTCGCGGAGCGGCCGCTCGGATCGCCGACCCGCGCGGTGTAGTCGCCGATGATCAGGACGACGGTGTGGCCGGCGTCCTGAAACTCGCGCAGCTTGCGCAGAACGACCGTGTGCCCGAGGTGGATGTCGGCCGCCGTGGGGTCGATGCCCAGCTTCACGCGAAGCGGCCGCCCCTCCCCCAGCTTGCGCTCCAGGCCGCCCTCGGGCAGCGACTCGACCACGTTTCGGAGCAGAAATGAGGCGCTTTCGGGGTGGGTTTCCGTCATGGTCGCAATGCTAGAATCCCGCGCCCGCCGGACATGTCCGCGCGCGCCGCCCGGCACCCGACCACGCCGCCGTCGGGATGGCGCACCGCGACCCGGGCCGGGACCTCTCCAGGTATGCAGGAACCCGCTCCGATACCGCTCAAGCCGCCACGCACGCGCCGACGACAGCGTGCTCCCGTGCCGACCCCCTCCACCAACGGCAACGGCGGGGACCCGACGGCTGTCGGCAAGCCCAAGGTCAAGAAGCTGCGGCTCGCACTGGTGCTGCTGGGCCTCGGCGCTCTCGCCCTCATCTCGACGGTCTTCGGGATGATGATGGCCGTCGCCGCCGATCTGCCCAAGCTCGAGGACCGCGAGCAGTTCCGCAGCGCGCGCAACTCCGAGCTCCTCGACGTGCACGGCAAGCCCCTCGGGATCCTCACGGGCTCCAAGAACGTGGTGCTCGTGTCCTTCGACAAGATCGCGCCGGTGATGCGCAACGCGATCATCGCGGTGGAGGACAAGCGCTTCTACCAGAACCAGGGCATCGACCTGAAGGGCATGGGCCGGGCCCTGTACTCCGACGTGATCGCGCGCAAGAGCGTGCAGGGCGGCTCCACGATCACCCAGCAGTTCGTGAAGAACGCCCTGTCGGCGCAGAACAAGCGCACGGTGTTCGAGAAGCTCCGCGAGGCGGCGCTGGCCTATCACCTCACGCGGAAGTGGACCAAGGACAAGATCCTCACCGAGTACCTCAACTCGACCTACTTCGGCCAGGGCGCCTACGGGATCGAATCGGCCGCGCGCACGTACTTCGCCAAGCAGCACCCCGGCTGCGGGCGCACGCGGGAGACGCCGTGCGTGCAGATGCTGCGGCCCTCCGAGGCGGCGCTGCTGGCCGGGGTCGTCGCCTCCCCCACCGCTTTCGACCCGATCGCACATCCCGTGGCCTCCACGGGGCGGCGCAACCTGGTGCTGCGCGACATGCGCGACCAGGGCTACCTGCCCGAGCCGGAGTACCGCGCGGCTCTGCAGGAGGCCATCCCCACCCAGGACGACCTTACGCCGCCGCAGGAGAAGACGCAGTGGCCCTACTTCACGAGCTGGGCGCGCCAGCAGATCGTCAACAAGTTCGGCGCCACGCGGGCCTTCGCCGGGGGGCTGAGGATCCGCACCTCGCTCGACCTCGAGCTCCAGCAGGCGGCGCAGAAGGCCGTCGACGGACAGCTCGGCGGCCCGGGGCAGCACCCCTCGGCCGCGCTGGTGGCCATCGACAACAAGACGGGCGAGGTGCGGGCCATGGTCGGCGGCCGCGACTACGCCCGCTCCTCGTTCAACCTGGCCACGCAGGGCCAGCGCCAGCCCGGCTCCTCCTTCAAGCCCTTCACGCTCGCCGCCGCGCTCCAGAAGGGCTACTCGGCCGACT
>JAWVEW010000361.1:0-5713 GCA_033856495.1 Miltoncostaeaceae bacterium
GTGGATCGGGAAGGACGAGAGGGCGCACCGGGAAGGACGCTACGCCCCCGCGAGCGCCGGCGTCTCGTTTCTAGAGGTCGAGCAACTCCTCGAGCGCGTCCGGCGAGATCCCCGACCGCCGGCGGCGCGCGGTGGCGTCCTCGGCGCTCCTGTCCACTCGCTCCTGTTCCCCGTCGAACAGGGACTGGCTCTCGAACGAGGGCTGGCTCTCGAACACCGGCTCGCGCTCGAACGAGGGCTGGCTCTCGAACGAGGGCTGGCTCGGCGCCGAGTCCGGGAGCGGCTCGGCGTCGAGGGGCTCCGGATCCGGCAGGGGGGGCGCCGCGGCGGGCTGGCGCGTGGGACGGCGCTCCGGACGCCGGCGCTCCTCGCGAGCGAGGCCGTTCAGCCCCACCATCAGCACGCCGAGCAGCACGAGGACCGCGAGACCCATTGCCGCATTGACATAGTCCACGGCAGGCAGTCTGCCACGACGCGCCCCGCCGAAGCCGCGGGCCGGAGGGCTATCCCGCGGGCGGGTCCTCCACGGCGCCCAGGATCTGCTCGATCTGCAGGAGCCGGAATACGCGCCGGACCGGGCCGTCCACCGTCCGCACGCGGATGCGCCCGCCGACCGCGCGGGCGTGCTGGGCGACCCTGACGAGCGCGTGGCAGCCGGCGGAGTCGATGAAGCGCACGCCCCGCAGGTCGACCTCGAGCTCGCGAAGCTCGCTGACGGCCTCGGTGAGCAGCTTCCGGAGCGCTTCGGCCTCGGCGATGTCGATCTCGCCGACCAGGCTGACGCGCGCGGCCACCGCGTCGAGGCTGACGTCGAGGTTCCGGAGGGGCGGCCCCTTCCCCCCTCGGATGAGCCAGTCGCCGTGGTGAGCCAGATTCATCGAGGGCAGCGGTGTCGGGGGCGTCGGCGCACCCTATTCAACCGCTCACGCGCGCCGCAACACGGGGCGCCTCCGGGGCGTCGGCATCACCGGGCGGGGAATCCTCGAGGGGCCGGCGCACCGCGCGGCGGCACCTCGGGCAGCCCGTCCGCCGGCCGTCCCCCGACCACCGGAGCCCTCATGCCCCACCACCCCTGCCGCCGGAGATCGACGCCTTCCTGCGCCGGCGGCCGAGGACGCCGACCTGCGCGACATCGACCGCCTGGCGATCCGCTACACGGGAAAGCCCTACGCGGACCGCCGGCGCCGGCGCTTCAGCGCCCGGGGCGGGGTCGAGACCTGGCACGAGCCGGGACACCAGCCGGCCGATGGGCGCCGAGGCGAGCCCGGCCGGCTGAGGCCGCGTGCTCTCAGAACCGGAGCTGGCCGCGGATCGCGCCGGTGCCGAACGCCACGGTGTGGATGTTCACGTAGTAGCCGGAGGGGTTTCGCAGAATGTCGTTCTGCAAGCTCTTCTTGACGCTCACGCATCCGGCGGCCGAAAAGAAGGGGCCCTTCGAGAACCGCGGGCTGAAGTCCACGACGACGGGGCCCGCGACTCCGGCGGCGCCCTTGTGGATGTGGGCGGCGATCGGCGCGCCGATGTCGATCGCGACCAGGCCAAAGCAGACCTTGCCGGGCTTCATCACGATTCCGGCGGCTCCCTGGCCGTCGGGGTCGCCGGCGGGCACCTCGTTCGCGCCGCCCTTCAGCGACGCGACCAGGGGTCCCTTCGCGGCGGCGACGCCGCTGCCCAGCAGCGCCACCGCACCGCCCACGAGCACTACGGCTGGAGTACGGATCCTCATCAACCCTCCCGTTCCGACTGACAGGAGGTGAGACGTATCAGGCGAGGGGTCCCGATGCTAGACCGTGATGACGCCCTCGACCTCGGGGATCGACCGCCGCAGCTCCGCCTCGATGCCCAGCGTCAGGGTCGCCGTGGACATCGGGCAGCCGCCGCAGGCGCCGAGCATGTGCAGGTAGACGAAGCCGTCGTCGAAGTCCACCAGCTCCACGTCCCCGCCGTCGCTGTTGAGGGCCGGCCGGATCTGCTCCAGCACGTCCTCGATCTGGGTGAGGATCTCCGCCGACATCGCTCCCTCTCCTCCGCGTCCGAACGGCCTCGTCACGGCCCGAGCGCCTACCATCGTAGCGTGACCGGGGCGGAGGGCGACCGACCATGAGCGGCGGCGACCGGGTGCTGCGCGCCGCGGCGGTCCAGCTCACCACCAGCGCCGACCGCGACCGCAACATCGAGGTGGCGGGCGCGCTCGTGGCCAGGGCCGCCGCGGCGGGCGCCCGGATGGTGGTGCTGCCCGAGAAGTGGCACCACATCCACGATGCCGCCCACACGGCCGCGGCCGCCGAGCCGCTGGACGGGCCGTCGCTGGAGGCGGCGCGCGGCTGGGCGCTCCGGCACCGGATCGCGCTGGTGGCCGGCAGCGTGATCGAGCGGGTGGCGGGCGAGACCCGCTCGTACAACACGAGCGTGCTGATCCGGCCGGACGGCTCCACCAGCCGGCCCTACCGGAAGCTCCACCTCTTCGACGTCGACGTCGGCGGCGTGAGCTACCGCGAGTCCGACGGCGCCCTGCCCGGGCACGAGATCGTGACGGTGGAGGCGCTCGGGCGGACCGTCGGGCTGAGCGTCTGCTACGACCTGCGCTTCCCGGAGCTGTACCGCCGCCTGGCGCTCGCGGGCGCGGAGATCCTCTCCGTGCCGTCGGCCTTCACCGCCCACACCGGCCGCGACCACTGGGAGCCGCTGCTGCGGGCGCGGGCGATCGAGAACCAGGCCTTCGTGATCGCCGCGAACCAGGTGGGGCGGCACGCCAACGGCACCGTCTCCTATGGCCGCAGCATGATCGTGGACCCGTGGGGGCTGGTGCTCGCGCAGGCCCCTGACGAGGAGACGGTGGTCGTGGCCGACATGGACTTCGACCGCCTGGACCGCGTGCGCGCCACCCTGCCTGCCCTCCGCCACCGCCGGGCCGACGTGTACGGGTAGCCGCCCCCTGCACGAGGATGCGACGATCGTGACGCGCCTCTCTCGGGGCGCCGGAGAGGGAGACCGGGAGGGACGATGGAGACGGTGCTGCGACCGGGCGGGGCGGACGACGCCGAGGCGGCCGGGCGGATCTGCTACGAGGCGTTCCGGACGCTCGCGCAGCGCCACGGATACCCGCCCGACATGCCCGCCCCGGAGGTCGGGATCGCGGTGGTCGGCTGGTTGCTGGCGCACCCCGGCTTCTACGCGGTGGTGGCGGAGCGCGATGGTCGGGTCGTCGGGTCGAACTTCCTCGACGAGCGCAGCGCGATCGCCGGCATCGGGCCGGTCACGGTGGACCCGCAAGCCCAGGACGCGGGCGTCGGGCGCCGCCTGATGGTGGACGTGATGGACCGCGCGGCGGCGCGGGGCGCCCCCGGCGTGCGCCTGCTCCAGTCCGCCTACCACGCCCGGTCGCTGGCGCTCTACGCGAAGCTGGGCTTCCAGGTGCGCGAGGCCGTCGCGGTCATGCAGGGGCCGCCCACCGGCGAGCGGCCCCCGGGGCGCGTCGTGCGCCAGGCGGGCGCGGACGACGTCGCGGAGTGCAACCGCCTCTGCCGGGACGTTCACGGGCACGATCGCGGCGGGGAGCTCGCGGACGCCCTGACCCAGGGAGCCGCGCGCGTGGTGGAGCGCTCCGGCCGCATCAGCGGCTACACCAGCGGCATCGGCTTCTTCGGGCACACCGTCGGCGAGACCGACGACGACGTCGTGGCGCTCGTCGGCGCCGCCGACCGCATCGAGGGGCCCGGGTTCCTGCTGCCCCTGCGCAACGCGGAGCTGTTCCGCCGCGCGCTGGGGTCGGGGTTGAAGGTGGTGTACGTGATGACCCTCATGACCATCGGGCTCTACAACGAGCCGGACGGCTCCTACCTCCCCTCCGTCCTGTACTGACGGCGCGGCCCGGGTTGCGGAGGACCTCGACCCGGTCCTCGCGCGCCAGCACGTAGGCGCAGGGCACCCGGGCAGGCCCGGCAGCGGGGAGGGCTCGACGTTCGGCGCCCGCCCCTGCGGGCGCAGCCGGTTCGCGGCGACGAGCGGGATCGCCAGACCCGCCGGCGAGTGGCCGACCACGATCGAGCCCGCCGCGCCGTCCGCCGTCGCGTGTGAGGACGGCGTCCGCGTGGGCGACGCAGCCGGCCTCCATCTCATCCGAGGGCAGGTCCACCGCCACGGCGCGGCGCCCTCGGGCCTCGAGCTCGAGCACGAGCCGCTCCCAGCACCAGGCGCCGTGCCAGGCCGTGGCCGGGCGCGAGCGTGGCCACGGCCGCCGCTGGACCCGCCGGCCTGGCGCGGGCTTGGCCGGATTCCGCGGGCGCGGCGGGCCGGCGAGGCCGCCGGCGCCGGCATGGTGGGCCACTTTGGCGAGCCACTCTGGCAAGCCAATCTGGCAATGACGACGCCACGATCTCAGGCGGGCGGGCCGGCGCCAGCGGCTCTCCGAGCCAGATGGCCATTTGACCGTCGCACGCGTGGTCAAATGGCCAGAGGCCATCGAGGCACGCCAGGTTGGAAAATGGCCGATGACCGGGCCGGCGCGGCGCGCTTGACACGCCGAAGGCCACAAGTATTCTCCAACGGGAATGTCTCGTCCCGCCCCACTCCCGCTCCAGGTCCGCGAGCGACCGTCGTCGAGCCAGCTCGGCGCGCTCTTCCGGGGTCTGGCCGAGCCCGCGCGCCTCGACATCCTGCGGCGGCTGGTGGACGCCGGCCCGCAGACCGTGTCGGACCTCGTCGCGGCCTGCCGGCAGCGGCAGCCCTCGGTCTCCAAGCACCTCAACTGCCTGCACGAGTGCGGCGTGGTGCTGAGGGAGCGGCGGGGCCGTCGGGTCGTCTACGCGGCGCTCTCACCCGAGCTGCCGCCGCTCATCCGCGCGGCCGAGGGCCTCTGGGAGATCGCGCGCTGCGGGGAGCGCTGCTCCTGTTCCTGCTGCCTCGAAGGGGGGTGATCGATGGCGAGCGAATGCGCGTGCCCGGACTGCTGTCCGTGCGACGAGTGCGGCTGCGGCGACTGAGCCGACCGGCCGGCGGTCGCCTCCGGGGGGCGGGGGGACGCCCTCGCCCCGACCTGCGCGACGGCCCTCAGCTCCTCCGGGTGAGCGCGATCACCGGGATGCGCCGCGAGGTGCGGCGCTGGTAGTCGCCGAAGACCGGCGAGGTCTCGACCTGCAGGGCGTAGAGCCGCTCCCGCTCGGCGCCCTCCAGCTCGGCGGCGTCCGCCTCGTACCGCTCCCCGCCGACCTCCACGGTCACCGTGGGGTGGGCGCGCAGGTTGTGGTACCAGTCCGGATTCGTCGGCGCCCCGCCCTTGGACGCGAAGACGACCACCCGACCGTCGTCTGGAAGGTAGACGAGGGGGTTCGTGTACGGGCGCCCGCTGCGTGCGCCGGTCGTCGACAGGAGCAGCATCGGCCGTCCCTCGAAGCGGCCGCCCACCCGTCCGCCGTTGGCCCGGAACTCCTCGATGACCGCCCGGTTGTAGTCCGACATCGTGCCCCTCCTCGCCGTCGCGTCCGCGTGACCCGAGGGTAGTCAGCGCCGCCGGCCCAGGCCCTCAGGCGCGGAAGGGCCGCCCGCGCTCCGGCACGTCGAAGGGCAGGTCGGGGTCGGCGTGGGCGACGACGCCGGCGACCAGCGTCAGCCGCGGCACCAGCGCCGCGTCGAGCACGACCAGGTCGGCCGGGTCGCCGGCGCCGAGGCCGGGCGCGAGCCCCAGGAGCCGGCGCGGGGCGATGCAGGCCGCGGC
>JAWVEW010000362.1:0-3600 GCA_033856495.1 Miltoncostaeaceae bacterium
CTCCACGAGGACCGCGTAGACGACCGCGAGCGACGTGGTGGAAAGCGCGATGCCGGCGATCGCGCTGGCCCGGCCCGACCACGCAAGGAGCCAGTGCGCCGCCGCCATCGCCACCAGGAATGGCGCGGCGAACGAGACGAGCCCGATGGCGATGGACGGCCGCCACTCGCGCCGGAGCTGGTCGATGTCGACCTCGGCGCCGGCGAGGAACGTGAGGACGATCGAGGCGAAGGCGGCCACGAAGTCGAGCCAGGGCTGGCTTCCGAGGCCGAGGGCGTTCCCGGCGATGACCCCGCCGACGAGCTCGAGGATCGCGACCGAGAGCCCCGCCTCGACGGAGACCATGCTGGCGAGGAGCACGACCACGCCGAGGGCCGTGGCGAGGGCGAATGAGCTCATGAGGCTGACCTCCTGCGCGGGGACGGCGTTCCTAAGCGGGCGACCATCGCCCGGGTAGGAGCCATCAGCGCCAAGCGCAGAAACGCGCGAGCCCCATCGCGCGGCCACGAAGCGGCCGGGGAGAACGGTAGCAAAGGCCGCCCGGTCACCGCCGATCCGGGATGCCACGAGCGTCTGCACGCACCTCGACCAGATCCGCCCCGTGCGCCCTCGGACCGGGGGCTGCGAGGAGTGCCTGCTGATCGGCAGCCCGGTGCTGCCCGACAACGTGTTCCTGCAGGACGGCGATCCGGCCGGGGCCGGCACGAGGCAACCTCCTCCTGTCCGCGCACGGCTGCGCGATCGTCGTCTCCGCGCACTGCAGCGGGACGGGCCGGCACCGCCGCCGGAATCTCGAGGTCGCGGCGGCCCTGAACGAGGCGGGCACCGGCGCGCTGCCGATCTGATCGGGACGCTCGCCTGCATGGGCCGCAGCCGCACGGCCGGCCGCCCCGACCTGGCCGCCGGCGCGCAGCCGCGCGTGCGCGCCCCGGCCATGCTCGTCGCCGGCGGGGCGGACGTCGGCGCGACCCGCCGCTTCCAGGAGCTAGGATCAACCCCACGGGGAGGGCGCATGGCGGAAGCGCAAGAGCGGGGCGCGACCCGGGTCGAGGCCTCTCGACCGTCGTTCGTCGTGGGCCCTCCGGAGGTGTCGGAGCCGCGGCGGCGCGTCTCGGTCCATCTTCTGCCCCCGCCCCGGCGGGCGCAGGTGCTGCAGCAGCTGCAGCCACTGGAGCGCCTGCTGCTGAGCCGCGTCTGCTGCGACTGCGCGGACCTCGCCGCGGCCGCGCGCACGCTGGGGCTGACGCAGGAGGATGCGGCCCGCCTCTGGCGCCGCCTCGACGAGCTCATCCTCGCCGTGACCCCGTAGCGGCGGGCTCGCCGTCGGCGGCCTGCGCCTCCGGGCCTTGTCCCGCCGCGATCGGCGATCATTCCCTGCCCTGCGGGTGTGCCGGCTGACGAGGTGGTGATGGGTACGGGAGCGGCCGGCGGGACGGCGGGCCTCACGCGATCGGGCGTCGGGCAGGCAGTGGCCGGCGGCCTGCGCACGCGCCCCGGCGACGGAGCCGCGGGCGAGCCCATGGGGCTCCGCCACGGCGCGGGCGGCCGGGTGCGGCGCGCCACCGAGCCCTGCGCGCTCATCATCTTCGGCGCCTCCGGCGACCTCACCCGGCGCAAGCTGATGCCGGCCCTGTACGCGCTCGCCTGCCGGCGCCTGCTGCCGCCGGGGTTCGCGGTCCTCGGCGTGGCCCGGTCGGCGATGGAGGTGCAGGAGTTCCGGCGGCAGATGCGCGAGGCCGTCCAGCAGCACTCGCGCGACACCTTCCGGGAGGAGGCCTGGCGCGTCCTCGCGAACACGATGGACTACGTGGCGGCCGGCGTCGACGATCCCGACCTCGAGCGGAAGGTCGGCGCGGCGCTTGCCGATCTGGAGGCGCGGGCAGGGTCGGGCGGCAACCGGGTCTGGTACCTCGCCCTCCCGCCGGCCGCGGCCCCGCCGCTCATCGGAAGCCTCGGGCGGCTGCGCGGGCCCGGCTGGGTGCGGGTGGTGCTGGAGAAGCCCTTCGGGCACGACCTCGAGAGCGCCCGGGAGCTGAACCGGCTGCTGCACGAGCAGTTCGCCGAGCACGAGATCTTCCGCATCGACCACTACCTGGGCAAGGAGACGGTCCAGAACCTGCTCGTCCTGCGGTTCGCCAACGGCGTCTTCGAGCCGCTCTGGACCAGGCAGTTCGTCGACAACGTGCAGATCACGGTCGCCGAGTCGCTGGGCGTGGAGGGGCGGGGCGCCTTCTACGACCAGACGGGGGCGCTGCGGGACATCTTCCAGAACCACATCCTGCAGTTGCTCGCCCTGGTGACCATGGAGCCGCCGCTCGACTTCACCGCCGAGTCGGTGCGCAACGAGAAGCTCAAGGCGCTGCGGGGCGTGCTGACCCCGGGGCCGAAGCACGTGGTGCGCGGCCAGTACGGCCCCGGGGTCGTCGACGGCGTCGAGGTGCCCGGCTACCGGGAGGAGTCGGGCGTGCCGCCGGACTCCCAGACCGAGACCTACGTGGCGGCCAAGTTCTACATCGACAACTGGCGCTGGGCCGACACGCCCTTCTACCTCCGCACCGGCAAGCGGCTGGCCCGGCGCGAGACCACGGTGTCGATCGCCTTCAAGCCCGCGCCGCATCCGCCCTTCGCGCTGCTGGCCGGCGAGGACATCCAGGCCAACGCGCTGGTGGTGCACGTGCAGCCCGACGAGGGCCTCTCCCTGGAGGTCAACGCCAAGGTGCCCGGCCAGGGCCTCACGATCCGCCCCGTCGACCTCGGCTTCCTCTACGGGAGCAGCTTCCCGGTCGACCTCCCCGAGGCCTACGAACGGCTCATCCTCGACTGTCTGCTCGGCGACCCCACCCTCTTCATGCGCGCCGACGAGATCGAGGAGCAGTGGGCGCTGGTCGAGCCGATCCTCGCCTACTGGAGGCGCGAGCGGGTCTCCTTCCCGAACTATCCGGCCGGCAGCTGGGGCCCCCGGGCGGCCACCCATCTCCTGCGCCGGGACGGCAGGAGCTGGCGGGTCCACCGCTGGCCGCCCGGCGCCTGAAGCCGGTTCAGGCGGTGCGAGCCAGGCGCCGCTGAACCCGTCGACGCGGATCAGCATCGCCGAGGCCGCCGGCGATCAGCAGCACGCCGAACCCGCGGCCGATGGCCGCGTCGACGCGCGTCGCGCCCGCGAAGTCGTCCCAGCGCCCCCAGAGCACCGCGTGCAGGGCGCGCTCGCCGTCCAGCGGAACCGCCGGGATCACGTTGAAGACCGGCAGCGCGAGGGTGGTGAATCCGAGCCAGGCGCATCCGCAGCTCCGCCCGCGCTGACGGGAAGCGCCCCACGCCCTTCGCGGCGCCGCCGATCGCGATGCCGGCCACCCCCCGAGCACCAGCCTGTCGTTCGGCCTGCTCCTCCCCCGGCGTCACCCGGTCCTGATCGCGGGGCCGACCGCGTCAAGCGCCCCCCGGGCGCGCCGGCGTCCACGGGCGAGTGCCATGATCCCGGGGTGGCGATCGCGGAGCGCAGGGACTCGCCGGCCGGGGGAGCGGAGGCGCCGGGCCGCGACCACGAGCGCTGGGCCAGGCTCGCCGCCCTGGGTGTGGGGGTGGCACTGTACGCCAGCCTGC
>JAWVEW010000363.1:0-3161 GCA_033856495.1 Miltoncostaeaceae bacterium
GTACAGCCGGGGTCGGACGTCGCTCCACGGGCGGCCACGAGGAGCGCCAGGACAGGTGTTCCCTGTCCGGCAGCCGCGCGATGGAGGAGGGTGGATCGGTGGCGCCGGACGAGGTCGGCGCGCAGCCGCGGCAAGGAGATGAGGGGATGCGGCGAGACGTGGAGTTCAACGCCGGGGGAGTGACGCTGCGGGGGTGGCTGTACACCCCTGATGACGCCGGCGGGCCGGCGCCCGGGGTCGTCATGGCCCACGGCTTCTCCGCCGTGAAGGAGATGTACCTGGATCGGTTCGCGGAATCCTTCGCCGAGGCCGGGCTGGCGGCGCTCGTCTTCGACAACCGGAACTTCGGGGCAAGCGATGGGGAGCCACGGCAGGAGATCGATCCGTGGGAGCAGGTGCGCGACTACCGGGACGCGATCACCTTCGCCCGCACCCTCCCGGAGATCGACCGCGATCGCATCGGCGTCTGGGGATCGAGCTACTCGGGCGGCCACGTGCTCGTGGTCGGCGCGATCGACCGGCGCGTGAAGTGCGTCGTGGCGCAGGTGCCCCTGGTCAGCGGTCACGACAACGCGCGGCTCCTGGTGCGCGCAGACTTCATCGCGGGCGTCCGGGCCGCCTTCGACGGGGACCGCGAGTCCCGCTACGCCGGCGGGGCCCCGGCGATGGTGCCGGTGGTGGACCCGGACCCGCTGGCGGTGAGCGCGCTGCCGACGCCGGACTCGTGGGAGTGGTTCAGCGAGACCGGCAAGACCCGCGCGCCGTCCTGGCGCAACGAGGTCACCCTGCGCAGCGTCGAGATGTTCTGGGAGTACGAGCCGGGGGCCTACCTGCCCTTCATCTCGCCGACGCCGCTGCTCATGGTGGTCGCCGAGCGGGACCACCTGACGGTGGTCGACCTCGCGATCGCGGCCTACGAGACCGCGCGCGAGCCCAAGCGGCTCGTCATCCTGGACGGCGGCCACTTCGACGCCTACGTGGCAGGTTTCGAGGGGGCGAGCGGGGCGGCCCGGGAGTGGTTCCTGCAGCACCTGGCCGCGTAACGGCCGCGCGCCCACGAACCGATCGATGGAACGAGGAGGAACACGGTGGATACGAAGGCTGTCCTCGATCACCACCTGGCGGCGTTCTCGGCCGGGGACCCCGACGCGCTGCTCGAGGACTACACCGATGACTCGGTGCTGATCCTGCCGGACGCGACGGTCAAGGGCCGGGAGGCGCTGCACGCCACGATGACGGGCCTGTGCACGGGATTGTTCAAGCCGGGCACCTACGACTTCACGATGGACGTGGTCAAGGTGGAAGGGGACGTCGCCTACATCGTCTGGCACGCAAGCTGCGCGTCGGCCGATGTGGTGATGGCCACCGACACCTTCGTGGTGCGCGACGGCAAGATCGCCACTCAGACCTTCGCCGCCAGGATCGAGCCGAAGTAGCCCCGTCGGGGCCGCGCTGCGGTGGCGCCCCGCGGACGAGGGAGGGGGAGGAGAAGAGAAGCGGGATGGATCGCCGCCGGCCCGGCCGCCGGCGGGCGCGGATCCCAACCGGCCGCCGGCCGCGGACCTTCCCCGCCGTGAGTCGAGGGCGAGCGGCGCGGCCGCGGTGAGCCGGAGCGCGGGGCGGCGCCGGCGCCCGGTCGCCGCCCGCGGGGGCCGCGGGCTGGCCAGATCGGCATACCAGCCTGGCGAGCCATGCTGGCAACGCCATACTCGCGGTCAATTGGCCGCCAAGCTGATGGCCAATTGACCGCCGGCGTCGGAGTGCTGCTGATCCCGCTGTTCAACGGGAAGGTTGGATGCTCCCGCGCCGGCGCGGACCCGGGCGGCCATTTGGCCGTCGATGCGGCGGTCAATTGGCCGCCGGCCATCTTGGCAAGCCAGGCGCCGCCCCCGACCTGAAGCGCCGGCGGGCGGGCAGCGGGAGCCTGGAATGCGCGCGGCGCGCGGCTCGGCCATAATGCCCGGCGTGCCTGGAGCCCCTCGCCGCAATCGCCCGCGCGGGCCGACCGCCGCGCACACCCTGCGCGCAGCCTGATGGAGACGGGCGTCGCCTTCGCGCGGCTCGATCTGGAGGCGGGCGAGCGCTTCGTCTCGCTGCGGCGGGCCCTCGGCGTCACGAGCTTCGGGATCAACCTGATGCTGCTCGAGTCCGGCCAGCGCGGGCGCATCCACCGCCACCAGCGCCAGGAGGAGGTCTACCTGGTCGTCGAGGGCGTGCTGACGCTCGTCGTCGAGGGCGAGGAGCACGACCTCGGCGCGGGCGAGCTCGCCAGGGTTGCGCCGGAGGTGCGCCGGCAGCTCGTCAACCGCGGCCCTGGCCGAGCGGCCCTGGTCGCGCTCGGCGGCGCGAACGCACACGACGGGCGCGACGGCGAGGCGTTCGCCGGCTGGGACGACGCCGACCCTCATCCGCCGGCGGGGGTGCCGCTGCCGGAGGACCTCCCCGCCGAGGAGCGCCGGGCCGGGTAGCGGCCGTCCCGGCGTCGGCGCGCCGGGACGACGACTCGACGAACGTCGACCGGCGACTCCCCCATTCGGCCGGGGTAACCGGACCGGAGCCGTGGGAGGGTCGAACCCAGATAGCTGGGGCCAGTTCCAGGCGAGTGCGAGCGGCCGCCCTCCGAGCAACGAAGGACGCCGGCCATGCGCCGTTCAATGGCGGACCGTTTCCGCGCCCGACCGCGCTCCGGCCGCATCGCGATCGCGTTCGCCGCCCTCCTCGCGCTCGCGCTGGTGGCGGCCCTCGCCGCCACCGTCGGGCGGGTCGCCCCGGCCGACGCCGCGGGCCCCACGCCCTTCCCGCCGGTCGCCGACAGCTACGTGCAGGCGGACCAGGCGGGCACCAACTACGGCGCCCAGACCCAGATTCGCGCCGACGGCATGCCGGTCGTGCGCGCCTACCTGCGCTTCAATCCGCAGGGGCTGTCTGGCGCGGTGACCAACGCGGTGCTGCGAGTGCGCGCCAACTCCGGGCAGCCCGAGACCGGCTACTCGGTGCAGGGAGTGGCAAGCGTCACCTGGGGGGAGACCTCCATCACGTTCAGCAACGCGCCGCCGGTGTCATCGCCGGCCTACGGGCCGACCGGCGCCTTCGCCGCGGGCACCTGGAACGAGGTCGACGTCACGCCGCTGGTCACGGGCAACGGGCTCGTCAGCATGGCG
>JAWVEW010000364.1:0-3255 GCA_033856495.1 Miltoncostaeaceae bacterium
AGAAGTGCGTCCCCATGACGCGGTCGAACATCGTCAGGAACTGCGACCCGGCGATGAAGGGGGTCCCGAACACGACCAGCGCGGAGGTGGTCGCGTTGGCCCACACCAGCAGCGGCATGCGCCAGACCGTCATGCCCGGCGCGCGCATGGTGATGATCGTGACCAGGAAGTTGACGGCGGTCATGATCGAGGAGGCGCCGGCGAACTGGACCCCGACCTCGAAGAGCGTCTGGCCGGTGCCCTTCTGCTCGGCCAGCGGCACGTAGGCCGTCCAGCCGGCGGAGAAGGGCCCGAGCGGCAGCGAGGCCAGCATCAGCAGGCCGGCCGGCGGCAGCATCCAGATGGAGAGCGCGTTCAGGCGCGGGAAGGCCATGTCCCGCGCGCCGATCATGATCGGGAGGATGAAGTTCGCGAGGCCGGCGAAGGCCGGGATCACGAACAGGAAGATCATCAGCGTCGCGTGGAGGCTGAAGAGGCCGTTGAAGGTCTCGCCGTCGAAGAACTGCTCGCCCGGCCTCTGCAACTCGGCGCGGAACATCTCGGCGATCCCGCCGCCGACGAAGAAGAAGAAGATGACGACGACCATGTACTGGACGCCGATGACCTTGTGGTCCGTGTTGACTCGGAGGTAGTCCTTCCAGGACCGCGCCCCGTGCATCGAGTGGTCCTCTTCGGGGACGTGCCGGCCCCGGATCCACAGCCACCAGTAGTCGAAGCAGCCGATCCCGATCAGGAAGAAGAGGACGCTGAAGATGGACGCCGCGGTGACGTAGACCTGCTCGTTGTAGAGCGGCGTCATGCCGGCGATCGCGCGGATCGTCAGGCAGAGGACGAACGCGAAGAGCACTCCGCCGGCGGCCCACGCGAGGGCGCGCTTCCACCAGTACGACAACGGCTTCAGCGGCGCGTGGTGTCCGTGTCCGTGCTCTTCGTGGCGGGCGGGGGAGTAGGTGGCCATGGCGTTCCTCGCGGTCCTACGGGGCGGGGGACGGTGCCGGCTGCTGGGCCTGGGCCCCCTGCGCCGGCGAGGAGTTGGCGGTCCTGGTGGCCTTCTCGAGCCAGGCCTGGAAGTCCTGCTGGCTCAGCACGATCGCCCGGGAGCGCATCAGGCTGTGCCCGATCCCGCAGAGCTCGGTGCAGACGATCGGGAAGGTCCCGGTCTTCGTCGGGTTGATGACCAGCTGCGTCGTGATGCCCGGGACGGTGTCCTCCTTGAGCCGGAACTCCGGCACGTAGAAGGAGTGGATGACGTCCTTGGCGGTCATCTTGAGCACCGTCTGACGGCCGACCGGCATGTAGAGGTCGCCGACGGTCACGCCCGCCTCGGGATACGTGAAGTGCCAGGCGAACTGCTGCGAGAGCACCTGGACCGTCATGCGGTCCTTCGCCTGCGCCTCGTTGCTGCTGAGCACGAGGTAGGAGTACACGACCACGACGGCGAGGAGCGCCGAGGGGATCGCCGTCCAGATGATCTCGAGCTTCGTGTGGCCGTGCAGCGGCGGCCCGTCGGCGTCCTCGGACTCGTCGACCCGGAACCGCCAGACGCTGTAGAAGAGGAAGACGCAGACGATCGTGAAGATCACCGCGCTCGCGATCACCACGAACCACAGCAGGGCGTCATGGCGGTCGGCCTGCCGTGCCGCCGCCGGGGGCAGCCAGTCGATGGCGAAGGCGACGAGCGCCATCACCCCCCCCACGACCACGCCGAGACCGATCAGCGGCCAGGTGTGGCGGCTCCTCAGCACGGTCGAGAACCTACCATGGCGCCGGTTGCCGATCCGGCCTGCAGACCGGGGTCGGACGTCCCCCGCGTCGCCCCGGGGGGCAATCAGGCGAGTACGCTGCGGGGGAACATCGTCCGCGCGGCGATGACCGCGCAGACCGCGAAGAGCGCTCCGCCGAGCAGGTAGGGCCACGACGTGCCCACACGCTCGAAGAGGACCGTTCCGACCACCGGTCCCACCAGGCGGGCGAGGCTCCCGGTGGACGCGAGCAGGCCCAGCATCCCGCCCTGGGCGTCCGCCCCGGCCCGCCTGGAGAAGATCGCGGTCACGGTCGGGAAGACGAGGCCCGAGGCCGCCGCGACGACCCCCATGATCACCAGCAGCTGCCAGAGGGTGCGGGCGGCCGGGATCGCCGCGAGCGCCGCCCCGGTCAGCACGAGCCCCGCCAGGAGCACCGGCCGCTCGCCGTGGCGGCGGACGAGGCGGCCGACCAGCCCCCCCTGCACCACGGCGGCGACCACGCCGATGTAGGCGAACACGGCGCCCGCCTCGGCGAGCGTGAAGCCGAACCGCTCGTGGCCGTAGAGCGCGAAGGTGGTCTCCATGCCGACGAAGGCGAAGGTGCCGACGAAGGTCACCCACACCAGCGGCGAGAGCTCGGGCCGCGCCAGCGCGCGGACCAGCTGGCCGAAGCCCGGCCGGCGCTCGCCGCGTGTGCCCGGACGGCGCGACTCGGGCAGCCGGACGTAGGCGAGGCCGAGGTTCGCGGCCGCCAGCGCGGCGGCGGTGAGGAATGGCAGACGCGGGTCGCCGAGCGCGAGCAGGGCGCCGAGCCCCGGCCCGACCACGAAGCCGATGCCGAACGCGGCCCCGATCAGGCCCATGCCGTGCGCCCGCTCCTCGGGCGAGGTCACGTCGGCGATGTAGGCCTGGGCGGCGGCGTAGGAGGCGCCCGAGATGCCGTCGACCGCGCGGGCCACGAACAGCAGCCACAGCGTGCCGGCGAGCCCGAACACCAGCGACGCGGCCGCGCTGCCCGCGAGCGACGCCATGATCACCGGCCGCCGGCCGATGCGGTCCGAGAGGCGGCCCCAGAGCGGCGCGAAGGCCAGCTGCATCAGCGTGTAGACCGCCGTGAGGAAGCCGATCTGGATCGGGGAGGCGTCGAAGCGCTGCGCGTACAGCGGCAGCAGCGGGATCACCATGCCGAACCCGATCAGGTCCAGCATCACCGTGCTCGAGACGATGCCGAGCGGGCTGGTGAGGAAGGCGACGGGGCCGCGGCCGGGCCGCCTGCGCGGGGCTCGGGGCCCGGGTGTCAGGCCCCGCCCCAGCCGTCAGAGGAGGACGGCGTCGACCACCATCGCGCCGAGCAGCAGCGCGAGGTACAGCATCGAGTAGGAGAAGGTCCGTCGCGCCCGCGCCGCATCCGGGCGCCGCGCGAGCCTCACCGACGACATCACGAAGGCGGCGCCGAGGACCGCGGCTGCGGCGAGGTAGAGCGGCCCCGCGAGCCCTGCCGCGGCGGGGA
>JAWVEW010000365.1:0-5969 GCA_033856495.1 Miltoncostaeaceae bacterium
TCCCTCGACAAGAAGCGAGGCTACGAGGGGCCTCGGACTGCGCGTGGCGCCAGTTCTCGCGGCCGCTACACGACCGCGCTCACCGACCCACGGCTATACCGGAAGAGCCAGTTTTAAACCGGTGGAACTGGGTCAGCTTTCGGCTCTTGCCGATCCAGCGGGGAGCGGCTTCCCGTTGATCCCGTCACCCACATGCTACGAGCACCCGGTGACGGAAGCTCTCGAACCTCGGCAGCCCGTAGGCGCGGCGCTTGATCACCTTCACCTTGTTGATCACCCCCTCCGCGTAGCCGTTGGTGGTCGGCTCGTCGAAGTAGGCCAGCAGCTCCTCGCGCCACTGACCGATGCCAGCGGCAAAGGCCTCGAAGGACGGCAACCCGGCGCGGCCGACGGCGGCGAGGAAGGCTTGGAGCCGCACCTCCGCCTCGACGCGATCGAATGCGCGGTAGATGGCGCGGAAGGCCTCCTTGAGCGCCCATGCCTCGCCGATCACCGGATCTGCGGCAAAGAGCTCGCAGAGCCGGCGCCGCTCGCGCTCTGAGAGCCGCTCCCGGGCCTTGAGCAGAAGCCGCCGCGCCCGGTAGAGCTCGGGGCGCCAGCTCCCGCCCTTGCCGGAGCGGCGCGCCCCCTTCGGCCGCTTCGCGGTCTCCACGCGCTGGCGCTCGCGGCGGACCGCATCGAGCGCGGTGTTGGCCCCGCGCACCAGGTGGAAGCGGTCGCAGACGATCCGCGCGTGGGGGAGCTCCTCCCAGATCGCCTGACGGTAGGCCTCGTAGGGATCGATCGAGACGACCTCGATCGCCTTCAAGGCCTCCTCGCCAAGCCCTCGCAGCCAGCGGGCGACGACCCTCTGGCTGCGCCCATTCAGCACCTCCACCACCCGGCGGCGGTCCAGGTCGGAGACGACCGTGGCAAGCTCGCGGCCGCGGCGGTGGTGGGCTTCATCGAAGGAGATCCGGCGCAGGCCCGTTGCCGGCGCCACCGCCACAAGCGCGAGCGCGCGAGCGACCTGGTAGCGGCTCGTTCCCTCCTCACGCGCGATCTCGGCGTGGGCGCCGCCGACGGCGGCGCGCGCGGAAAGCCGCGCACGGAAGCGCGCGCTCACGCGCTGGCGGCTGGGAAGCGCCGGATGGCGCTCGGTGTGGGTGCGCCGGCAGCCCCGGCAGCGATAGCGACGCTTTCGCCAGCACAGCCGGGTCTGGCGCCCGGCGAGCGCCAGATCCTGGACCGCGACGACCGGACGCTCCTTGATCTCGAGCTCCCGCCCGCCGCAGTGCGGGCATTGCTCGGGCCGCTCCAGGCCCTCCAACTCGACCTCGAGGGCGTCCTCATCTCTCTCGTGCACGCCAGTCACGCGCAACCCGACCAGCCCGAGGGCTCGGGTAAGTTCGTCCGGCATCCGCCGTCCCTCCCGCTTCGCGACCTAGACCACCGCGAAGCCTGAGAGGAGCGGCGGATGTCTCCGCCTACGCCCCCCTCCCCGCTGGATCGGCAAGAGCCCAGGATTCAACCGGTGCCGACAAGGGCTGACACGCCCGAGCGCCTGATCGAGGCCTTCGAGTGGTTCAGGCAGCAGATCATCGCGCTCCGAGCGGCCGAGCGCAGGAGGAGGCCGCGCGACGATCGCTCCGTCCTGCCATGACGCGGTCCTGGTCACAGAACCGCTTGGCGGGCGTTGATGGCGTCCGTCAGCGGCGCCCCGCAGAGGGCTCGAGGGGCACGCCCTCGAGCTTCGGCTGATGATTGGCTTCGAGCCGGCAGACGAGGCGGCCCGATCGCGCGTCCGAGTCTCCGCCTAGTCGCCGGTCCATCCAGGAGCCCCCGCTGATCGGCCTCGAGCTCGGCCCGAGAAGCGCCTGCGCCGTGGCGATCTACCGGCCTGCTCCAAGGGTTCCGAGCCGTCGGCGGCGGCGCCTTCAAGCACCTCATAACGATGGACGGGCGCGAGGGGTGGGGCCTGTCCGGCAGCGCGACCAAGCCAACGGCCTCGCTCAGCGCTCCCGCTTTGCAGATGAACCTGAGGGTCCTCGCGCGCGACCGGGACGTACGCGCGCCCACCAGAACTGGCGGCCCCCGGGCCGCCAGTTCTGGGGGAGTCGGCGCGGCGGCCGACTACCCACTCCGGTGCCCCGCTGGACGCCGCCGGGGCCGGCTGGTGTGCGTCAGCCCGCGATGATGTTGTGGATCGCGGCGACCTGCGGCTGGCCGGGGTCGACGCCAACCTCGGCCAAGATCGGCATCAGCGTCTGTCCGAAGGCCTCGAATGCTTCCCCTGATTCCCACACGTCGAAGACGTGGACGCTGCTGCTGCCCCCCTCCGTGAAGGCGCAGTGGTAGAGCCTCCCGGCAGGCGCGCCTTGGCCGGCCGCCGCGAGTTGGCTGGTCACCGCGTCGTACTGCTCCGGGCTCATCGACTCGGGGGCGAAGTAGTAGCCGACCGCCATCGATCCTCACCTTCCTTTCGCGGGTGCGTGTGAGCGTATCGATTCTCTTCTGCCGGACCGCCTGCCATTCAAGGCGGAATCCACGTGGGCGGCGCCGTGTCCTCTTACGCGGAGATCGCTGGTGAAGGCGCGCTGGCGGTGGATCAGCTCGAACCGCTCACGGTAGGCAGCCCGCCCCTCCTGGGCGAGGCACACAAGCCCCGGGTCGAGGGCGCGGACGATCCGCCGCGCGCTGGCGTAGCTCGGCGGCAGGACGCCGCGCTCGCCGGCAAGCCGGGCGACCTGCCGGTGGATCTGGGCCAGGCTCGGTGGCGGCCGGCCGAGCGCGAGCCCCTCCACGAGTGCCACCAGATCCTCGGGCAGGTCGGCGGGCGCGGTCGGCGCGCGGCGAAATCGGGCGAGCCCCGCCAGGCCGCGGCGGCGGTAGCGCCAAAGCCAGCGCTCGAGGCTTCGCCGGGCAAGGCCGCGCTCGGCCGCGATCACCCCCAGCGGCAGACCTTGAGCTCAAGAAAGCCAGGGCGGCGCCCTTCGGTGCCGACGGGTTCGGCAGGCGCGCGGAGGCGTTTGCCCGGCTTCTTCGGCACGCCCGTCTTCATCGTCGGCCAGACGATTCGTGGTGGCGACCTGGATCGCCCCCAACGCCGCCGTTTCAGGTGGGACCCCGATTTCTATCCCTTCATCCTTCTCAACCTGCCGTTCTCACTGCAGGCGGCCTATTTCGCCCCGCTGATCCTGCTCGCCCAGACCCGGCAGGCCGATCGCGACAAGGCGCTCTCCGAGGCCGACGCCCAGCATCGCGAGGCGCTCGCCACGGCGAGCACGGAGCGCCAGCAGATCGCCGAGCACCAGGCGCAGAGCTTGCGTCAACTGCTCGAGACCAACACCACCCTCACCGAGCAGAACCGCGCGCTGACCACGCCGGTCGAGGTGCTTGCGCGGGCGATCCACGATCGGATTTGCCAGCCCTGAGGCACCTTTGCCTGTCTGTCGGTCCTCGCTGCTCGGCCGAGGACCGGCGTCGGGGTCGACGCGCAATGGAGCACGCGACCCCCCGCAGGCGCTATCCGCTGCGCACCACCTCCACGACCGAACCGGCCGACAGGTCGATGACCAGCCGGCGGACATAGGAGGCTGGCGACCAGTCCATGACCGGCTCGAAGTCGATGGTGAGCCGACAGGCCTTCGTCGGGATCACCCCGCCCAGCTGACGCACGCCGTGTGAGGCAGAGCCGGCCGAGGGATTGAAGACGCCGCCCTTCGAGTCGTGGTACCGGGTGCCTCGGTCATCGTCGGCCAGGAGGGTCCAGTACCAGTAGAAGGGGCCTCGCTGGGATTGCTGCGCATCTGCGTCGACCCCCGGCACGAACTCGTAGTGCAGCAACGCTCCTTGTTCTCGGCGCTCGATTCCACGGGCCACCACCCCGATGACCCTGGACGAGCTCCCCGAGGTCGACGTCGAAGGAGATCGCCAGTCGGTGCCCCCACCCGGCGCCGCGGCCGTCAGTGGGCATGGCGCGGTGGGATCTCCGACTTATAAGAGGGGAGGCCGGGGCTGATCACTCTCCGCCGGAGCCGCTGAGCGTTCATTCCTGCGCGGTTACTACTCACGGGCCGACAGGGCGAGCAAGCCCTCGCGAGCGGCGCCCACCAGCTGGCCGAGGGCCTCCTGCACGCGGGCCGGCACCACGGGCTCCTCGTCGGTCGCGTCGGCGGCGACCGCTGCCTTTCCCTCCACGGCGGTTCCTCCTTCGATCTGGCGAAATCGCCCCGAACGCTGACACCGCCAGGGGACGGAGCAGGAGGACCGCCGTCCTCAAGTTCTACGGGCTACGGGACAACCTCCCCGACGCCGACCGGGATCGTCACCAGCCCGAACGAGATGAAGCCCTCCCAGATCGCGCGCATCCCCGTCCCTTCCTGGTTGCTAGTCGGCCGAGGCGCGGCTGCCGGTGGAGCCGTCCCGGATGGCGGCGCGCCGGCGCGCCTCGAGGAACGGCTCGAAAAGGTCGAGCGGCACCGGCACGATGATCGTGGAGGTGCGCTCGGAGGCGATCTCGGTGAGGGTCTGGAGGTAGCGAAGCTGCAGGGCGGTGGGCTCCGAGGCGATGACGTGGGCCGCCTGTGACAGTTTCTCGGAGGCCTGGAACTCACCTTCCGCGGCGATGATCTTGGCTCGCCGCTCGCGCTCAGCCTCGGCCTGGCGGGCGAGCGCCCGCTGCATGGTCGACGGCAGCTCGACGTCCTTCACCTCGACCACCGAGACCTTCACGCCCCAGGGCGCCGTCTGATGATCGATGATCGTCTGGAGGCGCTCGTTGATGGGCTCCCGCTCCGACAGGAGCTGGTCGAGGTCGACCTGTCCGAGCACGCTGCGCAGCGTGGTCTGGGCGATCTGGGAGGTGGCCACCAGGTAGTTCTCGACCTGGACGACGGCCTTCGCCGCGTCCAGGACGCGGAAGTAGGCCACCGCCGTGACCTTGACCGTCACGTTGTCGCGCGTAATCACCTCCTGCGGCGGCACCGCGAGCGTGACCGTGCGCAGGTCGACGCGGACGAACCGGTCCACGAGTGGGATGAGGATGAACATGCCGGGACCCTTCACCCCCAGCAGCCGTCCGAGCCGGAAGATCACGCCGCGCTCGTACTCGCGGGCGATCTTCACGAACAGCACCAGGAACAGCCCGAGGAGGACCACGATCAGGATCACCACGAGCACCGTGCCCAACGCGCCGCCTCCCCGCTGCTCGCGCCATCCGGGCGGTGCCAGGGATTCTACCGCTCGCCCGGTGCGTCACCGCATCGAGCGTCGGCCGGCCCGGACACTCGGCGACCCGCCGATTTCTCGGCGTTGACGCTCAGCTTCAGGCGTTTGCTCGACGAACTGGCTGAGGCTCGTGATGACGCGCTCAGCCGCCCGCTCGCGTCGGACGTAGACCATGCTGTGGTGCGCGTAGCGCACGAAGCCGGTGCCCGCGCCGCTGAAGCTCCCCGTCGAGGTCGTCAGCATGATGTTCGACAGCAGCGGCGAGAGCGGAGAGCCCGGGGGCGTCCCCTCCTCGGTCGGCTGGCGGACACCGTCGGCCATGACGCCCGCTTCCAGGTAGCGCCGGATCAGCTTGAGCAGCCGCTTGTCATCCACCCGCTGTGCAACCCCTCGCCATCAGCGCGTCCTGCTCGACACGATCGAAGAATGAGTCGAGATCCATATCGAGGCACCACGCCGCGTCATCGGCGATGAACTGGCGTGCCCGCTCGACCGCCTGATGGGCCGAGCGCCCCGCCGGAAACCGAAGCTGTGGGGATGAAAGTGCGGGTCGAAGACCGGCGTGAGCACCCGCGCGATGGCCTGGCTCCACACCGCGGCCGGCACAACATCCGCTGGCCGCCCGAGGGCTTGGGGATCTTGCCGCCGTAGATCAGGATGTAGGGGTCCTCCAGCACCGCCTCCATGCGCTCCTGGTCGGTGACCATGTAGGGGCTCATGTAGCCGCGGTCGAACTGCATGCCCTCGGTGAACTCGAGCTC
>JAWVEW010000366.1:0-5127 GCA_033856495.1 Miltoncostaeaceae bacterium
TCCACGCCCCGCTCGCGCAGCAGCGCGGCGAGCGGTGAGTCCTGGAAGGCCGAGTAGCCCTGGCTCATCGGGTCCTGCCCCTTGTCGATCACGATGTGAAGGCGGCTGCGGTCCAGACGGGGGTGCAGCTCGGCGCCCTCGGTGCCCTGCACGCAGTGCGGCGGCCAGATGCCGGGCGGGTCCGATCCGCGCCAGCGCGCCGGGTCGACCTGCACGCCGCGGAACGAGCCGTGGTCGGGCGGATGCCAGTCGCGGGTGGCGATCACCAGGTCGAAGCGGTCGAGCAGCGGGTCGAGCGCATCGGCGATGCGGTCGCCCGCCGGCACCGGGAGGGCCCCGCCGGGGCAGAAGTCGTTCTGGAAGTCCACGATGAGCAGGGCGTCCACGACGCTCGTTCCTCCGGGGGCGGGTACGACGGGAAAGGGAGGCACATCATGGCCGGCTCACCGCTCCACCGGCTGTCGGAGCTCGGGCAGAGCGTCTGGATCGATTTCCTGTCCAGGGACATGATCCACGGCGGCGAGCTCGCCCGGATGATGCGCGAGGACGCGGTGGTCGGGGTGACCACGAACCCGACCATCTTCGAGAAGGCGATCGCCGCCGGCGACGCCTACGACGACCAGATCCGCGAGGAGTTCGCGCACGAGGACGACCCGAGGGCCGTCTTCATCGCCCTCGCCGCGCGCGACGTCAGCGACGCCTGCGACCTCCTGCGGCCGGTCTGGGACGGCGGCGGCGGGAAGGACGGCTACGTCTCGATCGAGGTCGATCCCACGCTCGCGCACGACGCGGACGCCACCATCGAGCAGGCGGCGATGCTCCATGCGCGCATCGACCGGCCGAACCTGCTGGTGAAGATCCCGGGCACTCGCGAGGGCCTCGTGGCCATCGAGGAGATGATCGCCCGGGGGCGCTCGATCAACGTCACCCTGATCTTCTCGCTCGCCCGCCACGCCGAGGTCGCCGAGGCCTACCTCCACGGCCTGGAGCGCCTGGCGGACGCGGGCGGCGACCCCTCGACCGTGGCCTCGGTCGCGAGCTTCTTCGTCTCCCGGGTGGACACGGAGACCGACCGCCGCCTGCGCGAGGTGGGCCGCCCCGAGCTGGAGGGGCGGCTGGCGATCGCGAACGCGAAGCTCGCCTACCAGCAGTACGAGGCCATCTTCTCCGGCGAGCGCTGGGAGCGCCTCAGGGCCCGGGGCGCGACCCCCCAGCGCTGCCTGTGGGCCTCCACCTCCACCAAGGATCCGCGCTACCGGGACGTCATGTACGTCGAGGAGCTGATCGGGCCCGAGACCGTGAACACGATGCCGGAGGAGACGATACGGGCCTTCCAGGACCACGGCCGGGTGGAGCTGACGCTGCAGCGCGGCGTCGACGAGGCGCGGGCCCTGCTCGAGCGGCTGGCCGAGGTCGGGATCGACTACGACGACGTCACCGAGACGCTCGAGCGCGAGGGCGTGGAGAAGTTCATGGCGTCCTTCGAGAGCCTCCTGGAGGGGATCCGCGCCAAGCGGGACGCGCTGACGGCCGTCTGACCGGGAGTGCACCGGCGCCGGGGCAGGGCGGGGCCCGGCGCCGGCGAAGGATGTGGCGTGGAGCAGCCCGAGATCGCGCGCTGGGAGGAGCGCGCCCGCGCATCGGGCCTCAGCCTGGAGCGGGTCGAGCCCGACGGGAGTCCTCGGCCGCGGGCGCGCTGGTACGCGATCCACCTGCAGCCCACGCTGCTCGACGGGGTGGACCTGGTGCGCCAGTGGGGTCGCCTCGGCACGCGCACGGTTCGTCCGCAGCGGCGCGCGGAGCACTTCCCGGACGTCGACTCGGCGCTGATCGCGCTCCGCCGTCTGCTGGCGCGCCGGCGCCTGCGCGGCTACGTCGCGCCCGGGATCGATCCCGCCCCTCCGCCGGAGCCGCGCCCCGGAGAGTGACCGCCGGGGGGGCGTCGCCCGCCGCCGCCGACCGGCATCATCCGAGCATGGCGCCCCAGCACCTCCCGCCACCGCCCCTGGGCGTGCCGCCGGCCGACCCCGGCGCCGACCCGGTGAGCCTCCTCGGCGCCGCCGCCGAGCTCGCCCGCCTGCGCGATCTGGTGATGCACGCTCCGGCGATGGTGTGGATCCTGCGCGGTCCCGCCCACCTGGTCGAGCTGGCCAACGAGCCGGCCCGGCAGGCCGCGGGCGGCGCCGGGAGCGTCATCGGCCAGCCCGCCGGCGAGGCGATGCCGGACTTCTCCCGCCAGGGCGTTCTCGTCCTGCTCGACCGGGTCCACGCCACGGGCGAGCCCCAGGTCGCCGAGGAGGTGCGGCTGCTCGTGGACGCGCGGGGGGACGGGCTGCTCGAGGAGCGCTTCTCGCGGTTCGTGCTCCACCCGACCCTCGACGCCCACGGCGCCGTGGACGGCGTCCTGGCGCTCGGCGTGGACGTCACGGACCAGGTGCTCGCGCGCCGCCGCGCCGAGGCGCTCGCCGGCGAGGCACAGCGCGCGCGCGCGGACCTCGACCTCATGCTCGTCCGCGAGCGGGCCGCCCGCGCCGCCGCCGAGGCGGCGAGCGAGCGCGCGCGCTTCCTCGCGGAGGCGGGCGTGGCCCTGGACGCCCCGATCGGCGTGGAGGCTCGCCTGGAGCGGCTGGCGCGCCTGGTGGTGCCCCGGCTCGCCGACCTCTGCGCGGTCTGGGTGGCGGAGGGGCGCGCCGCGCCGCAGCTGGTGGCCCTCGCCCACGCCGACCCCGAGCGGCAGCGCTTCGCCATCGACCTCCAGGGGCGCGTGAGCCTGCCGCCCGATCGCGGGATCGTGCGGGTCATGGACAGCGGCCGCTCGGAGCTCGTCAGCGAGATGACCGACGAGATGCTCGACGCCGAGGCCCCCGACGCCGGCCTGCTGGGCCTGCGCGGGCTCGGCCCCCGTTCGGCGATGCGGGTGCCGCTCGTGGCCCGCGGCCAGACGCTGGGCGTGATCGCCCTCGCCAGCGGGCGCCCTGGCCGTTACGGGCTCGACGACCTCGCGCTGGCCGAGGAGCTCGCCCGACGCGCGGCGCTCGCCCTCGACAACGCCCGGCTGCTGGAGGCGGAGCGACAGGCCCGCGAGGAGGCGGAGCGCGCCGGCGACCGGTTGGCGCGTCTCCAGAAGGTCACCGCGTCGCTCGCGCGCGCGCTCACCCGCGAGGAGGTGGCCGCCGTGTTCGTGCGCGAGGGTATGGGCGCGCTGCAGGCGGAGGCCGGGCTGGTCGCGATGCTGCTCGACGGGCGCTGTCAGACGCTCGCGTCGGCCGGCTACCCGCCCCAGCTCGAGGACGACCTGCGCCGCTTTCCGCTCGAGGCGCCCGTCCCGCTCGCCGAGGTGATGCGCACCGGGCAGGCGATCTGGCTCGAGTCCACGGACGACTGGCGCGCGCGCTTCGGGCGCCCGCGCGCGCCGCTGCCCACCGGCATGGCCGTGCCCCTGGTCGTGCGGCGGCGCATCCTCGGGGCGATCGGCTTTCGCTTCTCGGCGAGGGACCGGCGCTTCGACGCCGACGAGCGCGCCTTCGTCCAGACGCTCGCGGAGCAGTGCGCGCAGGCGTTGGAGCGCGCCGGCCGCTACGAGGCCGAGCACGAGCTCGCGCTGACGCTCCAGCGCAGCCTGCTGCCCCAGACGCTGCCGGAGTTCCCGGGGATCACGCTCGCCGTGCGCTATCTGTCCGCCGCCGACGTCGCGGAGACCGGAGGGGATTGGTACGAGGCGATTCCGCTTCCGGGCGGGCGGGTGGGGCTCTCCGTCGGCGACGCCGTGGGGCACGACGCGCGCGCCGCTGCGGTCATGGGCCAGCTCCGCAGCGCGCTCCGCGCGTACGCCATCGACGGCGCGTCCCCCGCGGAGGTGCTGCGGCGCCTGAGCCGGTTCGCCGAGGACCTCGAGGGGGCGCGGGTGGCGACCGTCGCCTACGTCATCCTGGACCCTGCGGCGGGGGAGCTGCTCTACGGATGCGCGGGCCACCCGCCGCCGCTGCTGATGTCCGCAGACGGCGAGGTCGAGTACCTCCAGGGCGGCCGGGGGGCCCCGCTGGCCGCGCTGGCCGGCCTCGAGTTCTCCGAGGCGCGGGCGTCGATCGGGCCCGGCGCGACGCTGATCCTCTACTCCGACGGCGTGGTGGAGCGCCGCGGCGAGCCGCTCGACGCCGGGCTCGCGCGGCTGGCCGCCGCCGCCCCCGAGGCCGCCGGCGCCGACCCCGAGACGCTTGCCGACCATCTGCTCCAGCGCGCCCTGCCCGAGGGATCGCCCCAGGACGACGTCGCCCTGCTGGTGGTCAGCCTGCTGCCGCGCTCGCAGGAGCCGCTCCACCTGCGCGCGGGGGCGCGGCTCTCCGAGCTGGCAGGCATCCGTACCGCGGTGCGGGCGTGGCTCTCCCGCGCCGGCGTGCGCGGGGACGCGTCCGCCGACGTCCTGCTCGCGTGCGGCGAGGCCTGCGCCAATGCGGCCGAGCATGCCTACGGCGACGAGTCGGGCAGCCTGGAGCTCGATCTGGAGCGAGACGAGACGGGTGCCCTGCGCATGACCGTGCGCGACTTCGGGAGCTGGAAGACGCCGTCGCCGGTTTTCGGCGACCGCGGGCGCGGGCTCCGCCTGATGCGCCTGGTCATGGACCGGGTCGAGATCGCCGTGGGGGAAGGGGGGACGGTGGTGAGGATGGTCCGCGGCGACGGCGGCCGCCCCGGCCCCGAGGCGCCCGGATGAGCGCCGCCCCGACCCCGGCGCGGAGGGGGCGGCGCTTGACCAGCGGGCGCGGGTGCCGCTTCAATAGCCGCGGGGAAGGGATCGCGACAGCCGGTCTCCGACCCCGATCGTGACGAGCGCCAGGGCCTGCGGCCCCGGAGGGGCGTCGATCGCCGCCAGGCGTCGCGCCGTCCGCTCTGGTGCTCTTTTTCTGCCCGTATCCATTCTCCGAAGAGGAACATGGCGATCCACGTCCCCATGAGGGAGACCGCGGCAAGCTCCTGTCGGCGCTGCTCGGTCTTCTGCGACAAGGTCGTCTACCCGGCCGGCTGCATCGCGTCCGGGTGCTCCCGCCTCTACTCGTACGAGGAGAACGGCCGGACCTACATCGGGTGCCTCGAGAAGGTCTTCCCGGTGGAGATCGACCTCGAGCTCTT
>JAWVEW010000367.1:0-5508 GCA_033856495.1 Miltoncostaeaceae bacterium
GCGTCCGGGCCACCCGCACTCTGGGCCGCGTCGCCGCGATCCCCAGTGCGCTCCTGGCCTCCGCCGGGGGGGTCCGTTTTCGCGCGGCGTTTCTCCACCGTCGCGCCCAGCCACAGGTAGGGGGAGCGGCCCTCGGGCGGGCGGCGGCGGAAGGCCTGCACCCACCACGCGCTCCACCTTGAGAGTGGAGACGCCGTTGACGAAGGCTTCCATCACCGCCGACACAGGCGCCCGCTCGCTTCGGGTGCAGCGGCTCGAGGAAGCTCGGGAAGTAGCTGCCGGCCCGAGCGCCGGGATCTGGCGAGCCGCCTGGTCGAGTCGCGCGAGCGAGGCCCCGGCGCTGGCGACGGCCGTCCAGGTGGATGAGGACAGCACGATCTCGCGGGGAAGCGGGTTCGCCAGATACGCGAAGTAGTCGGAATCGCGGCCTGTCTGGCCGGGACGGGGCGGGAGTGGTGTCGCGGAGCGGAACGCTGCGCGGAAGCACGCCCGGCTCGGCCGGCTTCACGCCGCCGGCCGGTAGACTGCCGCGCATGTCCGCACCCCGAACCCGCGCCGTGGCCGTCCTGGACGCCGCCCGGCGGCTCCACGTCCTCGTGAAGGCAGGCTGATGGCGACCTACGACTACCGCTGCGAGCGCGACGGTGTGTTCGAGCTGACCATGCCACTCGGCACCGCGCCGTCGGGCGCCCCCTGCCCGGAGTGCGGCGAGGAGGCCCCGCGCATCTTCGCCGCGCCGCTCACGACGTCGCCCGGCCTCGATAGGAGCGGACCGTTCGGCATGACCCGGGTGCCGGCCCCGCCGGGCGCCCGGCCGCCGCTCTCGCAGCTGCCGATGACCGCCCCGATGCGGAGCATGCCGAGGCCCTGACGGGTTCGTCAGCGCCTCGGAGCGCAGCCGGCCACAGGCTTGGTCACTCATGGCCCAGCCTGCGTGCCGACTCGCCGATGCGAGCCTGATCGAGCGCGTCGGGGCCCAGGCCGGCTGAGAGAGCGTGCGCCGCTACGCGAAGGAGGGCGTGCCACTCCCCGTGCGCCTCCACCAGCGTCACTACGGCGGCGCTTTCCGCCAGCTGCTCGACGCGACCAGCAGCAGGCGCGGCGACGTCCTCGAGGAAGCCGTTCAGCAGCTCTTCCTCGACGCTGGCGTGCCGTTCATCCGGACCGGCTCGCACGACCAGGCGGAGATCGAGCAGAGGTTCCAGATCGCGGTGAGGCCGGCGCCCGACTTCGTCATCTACGACGCGCGAGTCGGGGCTCTGGAGGGACTCCTGGAGTGCAAAGCCGGCGCGACACGGTGCTGGACACCTCGATCGCCTGGACGCAGCAAGTCCAGTTTGCGACTTCCGCACGCTCGCACGGATGCCCGACCATGCGGTCATCCTGGCAACGCTGACCTACCGGCTCTTCGAACACCCGTATGGAGGCACACCACCCGGCTGATCGCCGGCCGCGCCTACACAGCGCGAACACGCTGACGAGGGTCGCTTCCCTGGCGGCGTTTGGTCCGCGGTCTCTCCCCTCTCGTATCGTCGCGGACTGCCGCCGACGTGTACCAGATGTGTACCCGCCCCGGCTCGCTGCGAGCGGCGCGAGGGGGCTGCACCTGAGCCTGGCTACAGCACCGTGATTCGCGGCACACCGTACCGGAATTATGCGCTCAGGCGAATTATTCTGGTACAGTCCCACAGTATGGAGCACCTTGTGTCCGTCTCCGAGGCGGCGCGCCGCCTGGGCGTGACGTCGCGGCGGGTCCAGGCGCTCGCCGCGTCGGGACGCCTTTCGGCGCGGCGGGTCGGGCGTGAGTTCCTCATCGACGCGGCGTCCTTGGCGCTGCTGATGGCTCGGCCGGCCCGACCTGGGCGGCCCTTCTCGGCGCGCTCCTCGTGGGCGGTGCTTCATCTGGCTATGGGCCGGGATCCGGGTCCCCGCTCGCGTGCCGAGCGCATCCGAGCGCGCCAGCGACTTCAGGCGGTCGGTGAACTGACACCCGGGCAACTCTCCTCACGGGCTGAGGTTTACCGTCTCGCCGCCCACCGTGGCCTTCTCGGGCGAATCGCATCGGATTCGCGGCTGGTGCTGGGCGGCGCATCCGCGGCCAGCCACCACGGTGCTGACCTTGTCGCGCTCGGGCAGGTCGAGGGCTACGTTCGGGCAGACGATCTCGACCACATCGTTCGCGACTACGCGCTGCGCCCGGCCTCCTTCGGCGACACCAACGTCATCCTGCGCGTTCCGGCGCCCGACTGGCCGTTTGCCGCCGGCACCCGCGTCGCAGACGCGGCCGTGGTTGGGGCTGACCTCGTTGACCACGGCGATGAGCGCAGCGTGCGCGCGGGGCGAGGCCTGCTCGAGACCGCTCGCGCGGCACACGGGCCGTGATCGTCCTGCCGCCGCTCGGCGTCCGCGGAACTGGGCTCTGGCACGCCCTGCTCGACGTCGCCGATCGCGTGGCCGCGGCCTGGACGCTCGTGGGCGGCCAGATGGTGCTGCTCCACGCCCTCGAGCACGACAGGCCGGTTCCCCGGATCAGCGAGGATCTCGACCTGGTCGTCGACACGCGCGTTCGCCCAAGGGCGCTGCCCATCCTGCTGGGGACGCTCGAGTCGCTCGAATTTGCCGACACGGGCATCAGCGCCGACGGCGTCGCGCACCGCTTCGCCCGTCAGGGCGTGGTGATCGATGTCCTGGCCCCGGAGGGAGTCGGGACGCGCGCGGACCTGCGGACGATCGGAGCCGCGGTCACGGTCGCGGTGAGCGGCGGCAGCTTCGCGCTCGCTCGCTCGCAGCTTGTGGACCTCCAGGTCGATGGCCGTGTTGGGCGCGTCCCGCGCCCCGACCTCGCGGGCGCGCTCGTGATCAAGGCCATGGCCGCCCAGAAGGACCGTAAGCGAGGGCCCGAGCGACACCTGCGGGATCTCGCCTTTCTCCTGTCCCTCGTGCAGGACCCGTTCAACATGCGGGAGGAACTCGGTCGCAGGAACTGTCGGCGGATCGGCGGCGCGAGCGCCCTGCAGGATCCCCTTCACGAGGCCTGGTTCAGCCTCCCGCAGCCCGCGGACCGTCGCGACGCTCAGGCGGCGCTCGCTCTGATCGGTCGGGAGCCTGCCTGACGCGAAACGACGTGGCCCTCCACGAGGAGCGGAGCGGCGTCCAGGTCGGCGAGGTCACCTCGGCCAACCGCCCCCCGTTGCCAGACCTTGGCTCGCTCACCGGCTCCTCACGCACGAGCGCGGTTGACCACTGAGCAAGCCCGGATGACCCGCCCCCGTCGCTCGACCCGCATTACCGGGCGTCATCGCTACCACGGGGCGGTCCGCCCCTGTCTCCCGCATCGCTACTCTGCCCCTCGCGGTTTCTGCCGCCTGGGTCTCTCGCGTTCCACCGCCGGCCGCAGGCCAGCACCGCTCCACTGGCCGCCTGTGGGCGCGGGACGACAGGTTCACACGTTCCACACCGGAGCCCGGACCAGGCTCGCGCCACCTCCATGCCGGAGACCACCTGGGCAGTAGGCGGGTATCCGCCAGGCTCGTCCCGGGCCATTCAGGCAGACCCGGTCTTGATCTCACCTTGCCTCTTTCGACACGTCGTCAGTGGTTCGCTCGCGCTCGCCTTCCTGGCCCATACCTTGCCGCGCTCATGGCGCGACGTCGCTGCAGATGCTCAGCACGACGGCTCTTGACCGGCGCACCTTGCAGTGGTTTGCGACCCTCCCCCGCAGGACGGCCGCGGCGGGCCACCGGCGCCCACAACCCACAGGAGCCGGCTCCTCCATCTCCGATGCAGGACCGCCTCAGTCGATCCGATCTTTCTCCATCGGGCCTCCTGCTGCGTTCGTGTTCGCACCCTGGACCTGGGTCTTCTCGTCGAACGAGAACACCACGGCCCGCTGCGGGGGGTTCAGGTCGAGCCCCACCACGTCGACGAGCTTCTCCTCGAAGCGGGGGTCGTTCGAGAGCTTGAAGGTCGCGGCCCGCCAGGGCCGAAGGCCGTGATCGCGCCAGACCCGGCGCACGGTCTCGCGACTGACCCCGAGCGCTGCGGCGAGCGAGCGCGTGCTCCAGTGGGTCGCCCCGTCGTCCGGGCGCTCCTCGAGCGTGGTCCGGACGATCTCGGCGACCTTCCCCTCGGCCAGCGAGGGCTTGCGCCCGCGGCCCGGGGCGATCCGGCCGATGCCGGCGACGCCCTCAGACGCAAAGCGCGCCCGCCAGCGGCGCACCCGGTCGGGCGAGACCCCGAGCCGACGGGCGACCTCGATCGTCGCGACCCCGTCGGCCGCGAGCAAGAGGCCCCTCGCGGCGATCACCTGGCGCTCGGGCAGCGAGCCCGAGCGGGAGGACATCCTCGTGAGCGCGGCCCGCTCATCGGCGGTGACCGCAAGCGGTGGCGCACTCGGAATCGGCATGGCCCATTACCACCATGCCAATTAGATGTCAGACCACTTGGCCTCAGAAGCCGCCATGCGGATACCCCGCATTCCGGTTGGTGCTCCGCCCGGATGGCGGCACGAGCATCGGATGCGACGGTGTCCTTGATCGCCCCGCGAGCCCGGGAGGACGCAACATGAAGGCCGTCATCGTCTACGAGTCCCTGTACGGCAACACCGCCGCGATCGCGGCGGCCGTGGCGGACGGGCTCCGCCAGGGCGCCGAGGTGGCGCTCCTTCGGGTCGGGGAGGCCAGCCCCGAGGCGCTCGAGGGCGCAGACCTGCTGGTTGTCGGCGGCCCCACGCACGTTCACGGCCTGAGCTCCCGGCTCTCCTACCGGGGCGCCGCCGATGACGCGGGCAAGAAGGGCTCGGAGCATCCGGCGGCCGACCTCGCCGGTCCGCCGCTTCGGGATTGGCTCGACGGCCTCACGGGCGTCGGCCGCGGCGCCGCCGCTGCCTTCGACACACGGGTCGACAAGCCGCGGGTGCTGACGGGCTCGGCCGCGCGCGGGGCCGCCAGCCGCCTGCGGACACACGGATACGCCCCGGTGGCCTCGGAGAGCTTCCTGGTCAGCGGAACCGCGGGGCCGCTGCTTCCCGGCGAGCTCGACCGCGCGAGCGCCTGGGGCAGGAGCCTTGCGGTGACCCGGCTCTCAGGCGATCGCTAGCCGTGGCGTCCGTTGTCGCTCCACGACGCCCTTCGGCGGCAACAGTCGACCTGTACTGGCTGCCCCTCGGCGCGGGCGGTCGCTCGGTGCGCCTGAACGGCCGCGTGTTTGAGGCCGTACTTGCAGCGCTTCACCGGCGACCACGGCGCGACCTGTACCACTCGGCGCTCGAGATCCGGGTGGCGGAGGGGCGCTTCGTGATCGAGATGGGGCCGGTCCAGGGCGGCGAGGGGACCGGCCGTGGGGTGGTGGCCGAAGGTGCGGTCGGATTCCGCTGGGCCCGCCGCCTTCGGATCTTCCGCTACGAGGTGCGGCGGCGGCGGGAGGGCGTCATCCCGGACGTCTGCGAGGCGGTGGAGAGCCCGCGGCGGCTCACGGAGGACCCGCGCATCGCGCAGCGAGTGCTCGACC
>JAWVEW010000368.1:0-5242 GCA_033856495.1 Miltoncostaeaceae bacterium
TGCCCCGGCCCGCGCTGGCGCGGCCGGGGCGGGGCTGGCGGCCTCACTCCGCAACGACCCCGACCGCAGCCGGCGTCGCGGTGCGCCGCCAGCGCGGCAGGAACACGCGGACCGAGGTGCCCGCGCCCGGACGGCTGGCCACGTCGAAGGTGCCCTGCAGCAGGCCGGCCCGGTCGCGCATGCCGTAGAGGCCGAAGCGCGGCTGAGGCGTTCCCGGCCGGGGGCGCTGCACGTGGTCCGGATCGAAGCCCACGCCGTTGTCGCGGACGTCGAGGGTGATCCCCGCCTCGTCCTCGCGCAGCCGCACCGTGACCTCGGTCGCGCGGCCGTGCCGGTGCGCGTTGGTGAGCGCCTCCTGGAGGATGCGGTAGAAGGTGATCTTCTGGGAGATCGAGACCAGGTCGTCGTGGAACTCGCCGTCGACGATGTGGTGTATCTCGCTGCCGGACCGTGCCTCGAAGGCGGTGACGGCGTCCTGGAGGATCTCCGGCAGGCGCCGGTTCTCGAACTGGGCCGGCCTGAGGTGGCCGATCAGCTCGCGCATCTCGTGCAGCGCGCCGCCGACCGTCTCGTAGATGCGCTCGACCGCGGGCCGCAGACGCTCCGGCAGCGCTTCTCCGGCCGCCTCGGCGTCGTCCAGGTCCGCCTGCAGGAGCTGGATCTCGAGCAGGGCCACCGAGAGCTGCTGGGTCGGCCCGTCGTGGATGTCCAGCCCGATGCGGCCCAGCATGCGCTCGTCGCTCTGGAGGATCTGGGCCATGGCGCGCTCGAGCGTCTCCTGGAGCCGGAAGTGCTCCAGGGCCAGCGCCGTCCGCTCGACCGCCGCCCGGGCCGCGAGACGGCGCAGGCCGTCGTCGTTCAGCTGGTCCGGGGAGGCGACCCACGCCACCCCGAGCGCACGCCCGGACGCGCGCACCGGCAGTGCCAGCGCGTGGCGCATGCCCCTGACGACCAGCGCCCGCGGGAGCAGGTGGATGGGACCGTCCTCCGGCAGCGTCAGCTCGCGGCCGTCGACGAGCGTCCGCCCCGCCAGACCGGCGGCCAGGGGCGCGCCGGTGAGCTCGGCGCCGCCCGTGGGCATGCCGACGCTGGCCGCGAGGGCGAACCGGCCGTTGCGCTCGTCGATCGTCTGGAGGGCGGCCACGGGCGCGTCCAGGGCGCGCGCCAGCGCGCGCAGGAGGCCGTCGAGATGGCCCTGCTGGTCCGACAGGGGCGCGCCGGCATTTGCCACGGCGAGGAGCGCCTCAACGGCGGACTGATCCTGTGCATCGTGCGGCTCGAGCATGGATTCGCATCCTACCCTGCCGCGAACTCTCCCCCGTCCGACTCGTCGAACGGTTGTCGGGGCGCTCGATAAACTACCAAGCCGTCTAGGGGACGCGCCACGGCCGGCGCTCTAGGGTTTCGATCGAGCGAGTCCTCGCCCTGGACACGATCGAAGGGGAATGCCTCAGTGGTCCGCGTTCTATTGGCCGACGACAACCTCCAGTTCCGGGCGGCCCTCCGTCGTCTCCTCGAGCGGGACCCCGCGATCACGGTCGTGGCGGAGGCCCGGGACGGCGCGGAGGCGATCGGCCTCACCGCCGAGCACAACCCCGACGTGGTGCTGATGGACGTCTCCATGCCGGGCATGGACGGGCTGGCCGCCACGCACGAGCTCAAGTCGCGCTTCCCCCAGCTCACGGTGCTGATGCTCTCCATCGGCAACAAGGAGGACGACATCGCCGCCGGCCTCTCCGGGGGCGCGGCCGAGTACCTGGTCAAGGGCCTGCCGGCGCGTGAGATCGTGGAAGCGATCAAGCGCCACGGCCCCGTGTTCGAGGGCGCATAGAGCCGCAGGGCCGCGCGGGGCGCCGGCGTGCAGCCGGAGCGGTGCCACCGCACGTCGTCTGAACACTAAGATCCCCGTCCGTGGTGGGCGCCTTCACGTCGCGGGCTGTGCTGGCCCGTCTGGCCGTCCCCCCCGCGCCCGAGGCGCTCGCCCTCACCGTGCTGCTGGCGGGCGCGCTGGTGCTGCGCTGCTGGGGCATCTACGCCGGCCTGCCCGGCCGGGGGCTCTTGTCCCCGGACGAGGACACGGTGGTGCCGAAGGCGCTCTGGATGCTCGACCACGGCACGGCGAACCCGAACTGGTTCCTCTATCCCTCGCTCTACCTCTCGGTGCTCGCCGGCGCGCTCTGGCTCGTGGGGGGCTTCGTCGGGGCGCCGGCCGGGTTCGCCTTCTCCAGCCCGGAGGCCTACATCTACGATCCGAGCCCCTACCTCCTGACGGGCCGCCTGCTGTCCGTCGCGGCAGGGGTGGGCCTGGTGATGGCGACCTGGGCGCTGGGCCGGCGGGCCTTCGGACCCGCGGTGGGGCTGATCGCGGCGGCGGCGGTGGCGGTCTCCCCCATGGCGGTCGCGTACAGCCACGTCGCGGTCACCGACATGGCGATGGCCGCCGCGCTGACGGCGGGGCTGTGGCTGCTCGTGGGCGCCGTCCAGGAGCGCTCGCGCCGACGCCTGCTGGCTGCCGCCCTCGTCCTCGGCCTCGCCACCTCGCTCAAGTACAACGCCGGCTTCGCCGTGCTCCCGCTGGCGGGCTCGGCCGTCGGGCTCGCGCGCGAGGCGGGCGCGCGCTGGGTGTCGTCGGCACGTGCGGCGCTCGCGCCGGTGGGCGCGTTGCTCGCCGGCTTCCTGGCCGGCACGCCGTTCGCGGTGCTCGACCCCGTCACCTTCGCCCAGGACTTCTGGCGCCAGAACCGCATCGTCGCGGACGGCTGGCTCGGATTCGAGCGCTCGGGGCCCGGCTGGCTCTTCAACCTGCGGCCGGTGCTCTGGGGCGCGATCGGCGGCGCCATGGTGCTGCTGGCCGTCGCCGGCCTCGCGACCGCGGCGGTCCGCCGCGGCCGCGCCGACCTCGTCCTGGCGCCCTATGCCCTCGCCTACTTCGTCTACGTCTCCAGCTGGGGGGCGCACTTCGACCGCTACCTGCTGCCGATCGTGCCGGTGGTACTCGTGCTGGGAGCGCGCGCCGGCGTCGAGGCGGTCGGCGCGCTGCGCCGGCGCTCGCGCCCGGCGCTCGCGGCGGTCCTGGCCCTGGGGCTGGCGGCGGCGCTGGTCGAGCCGGCCGCCGAGTCGGCGGCCCTCGTGCGCGGATACGCCCAGCACGACCTCCGGCTGGACGCGGTCCGGATCATCGCGAAGCACGTGCCCCTGGGCGCAGCCATCGCCGTTGACCCGCTGGGGCCGCCGCTGATCGACCAGGAGCAGGGCGTGAGGCTCGTGGACGCGGGCCACCCGGTCGCCTACTACGCGCTCCTGCGGCTGCAGACGCCGGAGCCGGGCGTGCGCGCCGACCCCAACCGCAACGTGGCCGTGCTGCGCCGGGCCGGCATCCGCTGGGTCGTCACGAGCAACAACATCCGGGCCCGGGTGATGCAGGCCTCGGCGCGCTACCCGCGCGAGGCGCGCTTCTACCGCCAACTGGCGCGCCACGCCCGCCTGACGGCGCGGATCCCGGCGAGCCTCGGCCCGGGCGTCGCGCTCTGGCGGCTCGGGCCGCGGCTCGAGGCGCCGCAGCCGGGCGCCGGCTGGACGTGAGCACCCCGCAGAAGCTTGCGACCGTGGGGCTAGGACACCGGCGGCTCAGCGTTTAAGGTGGTAACCCCCGCCGCCGATAGAGGGCCCATGCCAGCCCAGACGCCCGACACCGTCAGCACGTCCAAGCCGCCGCTGCGCGTGGCCATCGCCGACGACCACCGCCTGATGCTCGACGGCATCAAGCGCGCGCTGGAGACGGCACCCGACATTCGCGTGGTCGGAGAGGCGATGAGCGGCGAGGAGATGCTCGCCCTGGTGCCGCGCGTGCGCCCCGACGTGGTGATCCTCGACCTCCGGATGCCCAAGGGCGACGGCCTCAGCACGCTGGCCCAGCTGCGCAAGACCTATCCGGACCTCAAGGTCATCATCCTCTCGATGTTCGACGACTCCGAGAACATCGAGCGCGCGCTGCAGGAGGGTGCGGCCGGGTACGTGGTCAAGTCGATCAACCCGCTCGACCTGCCGTCCACGATCCGCCAGGTGGTGGAGGGCAGCGTGTACCACCCGCGAGGGCGCGCCGCCGGCGAGGTCGAGGGCACCGTGGTCGGCCCCATCGCCGGTGGGCTCACCGACCGCGAGCTGTCCATCCTGCGCCTGGTCGCCGAGGGCCTGTCAAACCTGGACATCGCGGGCCGGCTCTACGTCACCGAGCAGACGGTGAAGTTCCACCTCTCGAACATCTACCGCAAGCTCGGGGTGGGGAACCGGACCGAGGCCACGCGCTACGCGTACCGCAACCGCCTGATCGAGTAGCACCGCCGCCGCGAGCCGCATCGGGCTCGAGATGGTCGAGTACAATGGCCGACATGGCGACGGCGCACTCGATCCACGACGCCCGCGGGGGCAGAGCCGACGATGGCGAGCCTGCCCAACATTCGCGGCCGTCGCGCGGTCGCGCCGGCGCTCGCGGGAGAGGCCGCTGAGCGCACCCGCCCCGACGTCCAGCGCCTCGAGGCGCACGGGCTCGTCTGGCTGAACATCGAGGGGCCGACCGAGGCGGAGACCGCGTGGCTCGCCGAGCGCCACGGGTTCCACCCGCTGGCGATCGAGGACGTGCTCTCGCGCCGGCGCCAGCGCTCGAAGATCGACGAGTACGACGGCTACATCTTCATCGTGTTGCACTTCCCGCGCTTCGACAAGCGCAGCGGACGCCTGGGAGCGGCGGAGCTCAACCTGTTCGTGGCCGACGACCTGCTGATCACGATCCAGAAGGAGCCGCTCAAGCCGATCGGCGCCCTGTGGAGCCGTTGCGAGACGCGCGAGGACGCGCGCGAGCGCTATCTCAGCAAGGGCTCGGGCTACCTGCTGTACGAGATCGTCGACACGTCGTTCGACTACTGCTTCCCGATCCTGGACAAGATCGGCCACAAGCTCGACGCGCTCGAGGACGCGATCTTCGAGGGCCGCAGCGACGAGGTCGTGCGGGACATCTCCAACGTCAAGCAGGAGATCATCAACTACCGCAAGATCATCAAGCCGCAGCGGCCGACGCTCCACATCCTCGAGCGCTCCAACCAGCGGTACACGCCGCAGGACCTCGAGATCTACTTCGACGACATCGTCGACAAGAACGAGCGCATCTGGGACAGCCTCGAGAACTACAAGGAGGTCGTGGAGGCGCTGGAGGCCACGAACGAGTCGGTCATCGCCCACCGCCAGA
>JAWVEW010000369.1:0-2747 GCA_033856495.1 Miltoncostaeaceae bacterium
CGTTGATCGCGCGGTCACGGTGTGTATCGGGATGCGCCTCGCCGACACCCTGCGTGACCGCTGGTGCTGCACCAGCCGCGGCCTGACCGGGCTCGCGAACACGATCCGACGTTTCGGTGGACCGGGCCGTTCTCAGAACGGACGGCTGACGCGCAAACGAACGACAGGGGGCCTCGTGAAGGACTGGACGTTGGAGGACGTCGGCGGAGGCGACACGGTGACCGGGTTGGCGGCGCGCGTCCGGGCCGCCCTGTCGGCAGAGCCGGGACACCACGTCTGGGTCGTCATGACCGCCTACAACCTGTCGGAGGCTGAGGCCGCTCGGATCGTGTGCACGTCCGACGGGGTGGCGCTGGGCGCGCGGCGGGTCGTGCACGTGGAGGGCCCGCTCTGCCTGCGCTGCGATGCCGTGTGGACGTTCGAGGTGGCGGGCCAGGCATGCCCGACCCCGCCGTCCGGAACCTTCTGGTACGCGCCGCAGGAGCCGGGCGGCCCCGCGGAGCGATCCATTCCCGGCTGAAACGCCTGATCGTGGCCCGGACGAGCCGCGCTCGCTCCGCGGCAGGGGGCCTGCCGGCCACTCACCCGGGGGGTTCAGCCTCCCTGGGTTCTCGTCGTTCGGAGTCGACCTGCCGCCGCCTCGCTGCAGCCGCGCCCGGTACCGAGCCCGCTACTTGAACCGCGCCTCGGCCATGGCGGCGAGGCTCTCCTCCTTGTGCACGCGCTCGTCGTGCCCGATCTGGCGGAACAGGTCGGCCAGTGAGTCGAAAACGCCGTACTCCTCCGCGAAGTCGGAGTCGAACGGCTCGGTCTCCCACTCGGGGTGCTCTTCCACGAACTCCATGTACTCGTGCTCCGCGTGATCCTCGAAGTCCGCGTTCAGGCGGTAGCTCCATTTCGGATACACGACGAAGAGAAGCCAGGAGAGCTGGTAGTACATGAAGGCGATCACCTGGGGCAGCCAGAACGACATGATCTGGGATTCGCGCACGCCCCTCCGGCGGCTCAACTCCTGCAGGATGAGCAGATGCCACAGCTCGTTGTCCTGCTGGCCCCGCGACTCGAGCAGGCGGTCGTGGATGCGCTTCGCCATGCCGGTGCGGCGATGCACGTGGGTGATCGCGATGTAGGCAACGTGCTCCCAGGTCTGGTAGGGCACGCGCGCGATGATCTCCAGAACCTTGAACTTCGGGATCGTGCGCTTGCGGCCGTAGAGCAGGTCCATGCTCACGAACAGCGCGCGCGCGGCGATGCCGTACCTGCGCCGGGGGCTGCTGAGCGTGTGCCGTTGAGCCGCGACGAGGTCGTCGTGGCCCAGTCGCGGAGGGATGCCAGGCGCCAGAACCGGGTCGGCCACCGCCGCACTCTACTCCGCCCGCTGTATGCCGGGTCCCCGGTACGCCCTGGGCATCAGACGCGAGATAGGCCTGGCGGACGACGACAGGGGCGTCGACCTTCGCAAGCATTTCAGCCCCGAGGAGCCAAACCGCAACTCGGTATGCATCGGCACAGCGGTAACACATTCCAGGGAATGGCCAGCCGAGATACGCAACGGATCAAGAGAAGACCCATCGGGCTCACCCTGTCTGGCGGCCATGGGCTCGTGGCTCGGCGTTTTCCCCGGTCGAGCCGATCGCGCAGACGTTGACGCTGCACGCGTCCTCGAGGAGCCCGGTGCGCTCCCGCCTCCATGGCCGGGGCAGGGAGCGGGAGGCGCTCGACGGGCTACTGGCCGGTGTGCGCTCCGGGCACAGCGGCGTGCTCGTCCTGCGCGGGGAGGCGGGGATCGGGAAGACCGCGCTGCTGGAGTACCTCGTCGAGCGGGCGGCGGACTGCGAGGTGGCGCAGGCGACGGGCGTGCAGGCGGACATGGAGCTGACGTTCGCAGGCCTGCAGCAGATGTCCGGGCCGATGCTCGACTCGCTGGGGCGCCTGCCGGCTCCGCAGCGTGACGCCGTCGGCGTGGCCTTCGGCCTGCGGGCCGGGCCGGCGCCTGATCGCTTTCTCGTCGGTCTGGCCGTTTTGGGCCTGATGGCGGAGCTGGCCGAGAACGGGCCGGTGGTCTGCATCGTCGATGACGCCCAGTGGCTCGATCGCGCCTCGGCGCACACCCTCGCCTTCGTCGCCCGACGGCTGCTGGCCGAGTCCGTGGCGCTGGTCTTCGCAGTGCGCGAGCCCAGCGAGGACGAGATCTTCGCCGGGCTGCCGCAGCTCATGGTCGAGGGCCTCGAGGATGCCGACGCGCGCGCCGTGCTCGCCTCGGTGATCAGCGGGCGTCTGGACGAGCGGGTGGTCGATCGGATCGTCGCCGAGACGCGCGGCAACCCGCTGGCGTTGCTGGAGCTGCCTCGCGGGCTCTCCGCCGCCGAGCTCGCCGGCGGCTTCAACATGCCGGCCGGGCTGCCGCTCTCCGCCCGGCTCGAGGAGAGCTTCCTGCGGCGGCTGGGCGCGTTGCCCGGCAGGACGCGGCGCTTGCTGCTGGTCGCCGCGGCCGAGCCGGTGGGCGATCCGCAGGTGTTGATGCGGGCGGCGGGGCGGCTGGGGCTGGGGGTGCAGGCGGCGGCTCCCGCCGAGGCGGCCGGCTTGCTCGAGCTCGGCTCCACGGTGCGGTTCCGTCACCCGCTGGTGCGCTCGGCGATCTACCGGGCTGCCCCGCTGGCCGACCGGCAGGCGGTGCACCGGGCGCTGGCCGAGGCCACCGATCCCGCGGCCGAACCCGATCGGCGGGCCTGGCACTTCGCGCAGGC
>JAWVEW010000370.1:0-9853 GCA_033856495.1 Miltoncostaeaceae bacterium
AGCAGCGCCTGGCGCCCGTAGTCCTTGCGCCCGCCCACCACCAGCGCCGCGGCCAGCGCCGAGAAGCCTGACGCCATCTCCACGGGGACCCCGCCGGCGAAGTCGAGCGTGCCCTCCTGCGCCAGCCACCCGCCGCCGAAGGCCCAGTGCGCCATGACCGCGTACACGAGGATCGACCAGGCGGCCGCGAAGACCAGGAACGAGCTGAAGCGCATCCGCTCGACGACCGCGCCGGACACCAGGGCCGTGGTGATGATGCAGAACGTCGCCTGGAACGCGAAGAAGACGAGGTGCGGGATCGTGGTGCCGTCCCGCGGGGTGAACCCGACGTCGCGCAGGAAGGCGTGGTCCAGCCCGCCGATCAGGCCGGCGGTGCCGTCGAACGCGAGCGAATAGCCGACGACCGCCCACGTCACGGTGGCGACGGCCAGCGCGGCGATGGACATCATGAAGGTGTTGAGCGCGTTCTTGGACCGCACCAGGCCGGCGTAGAAGAGGCCGAGCGCGGGGGTCATCATCAGCACCAGCGCCGTCGCGACCAGCATCCAGGCGGTGTCGCCCGTGTCGATCATCGCGCCACCGGGGTCACGGCCCCCTCGGCCCGCTCGCCGGTGCGGATGCGCACTGCCTGGTGGAGATCCAGCACGAAGATCTTCCCGTCGCCCACCTCGCCGGTGCGCGCGCCGTCGCAGAGGGCGTCGATCGTCGCCTGCACGAACGGCTCCGAGACGGCGATCTCGAACCGGAGCTTCTCCGACAGCCCCATCTTCACGGTGGTGCCCCGATAGGTCTCGACCCGCTCCAGCTCACCCCCATGGCCCTGGACACGGCTGATCGAATAGCCGCGTATCTCGGCGCGGTAGAGCGCCTCCATCACCTCGTTGGCCTTGTCGGGCCGAACGATCCCGATCACGAGCTTCACGTTCTCCCCCAAGCCTGCGGACGGTCTGCTGAACGCGCGCGAGCCTACCGGGGCCGCCACCGGAACTCGGTCGGCGGCTGTGGGGGCCGGCACGCGCCTGAAGGCTGCGGCGGATTGGACGACGACAGCCCCCCCTCCCTCGAGCGACCGACGGGGCTGTCCAGGCCCTGGGGGCAGTTCACCGACCGGCGTGTGCGCATGGCGGGGCGGCGAGAAACCGTTTACGGTCGCCGCGGCCACACACCGCCGACGCACAGCCTCCCGCTGTGGGAAAGACAGGACGATGCCAACACTGCTCGTGTTCCATGAGGTCGACGACGTCGACCACTGGGTCGCTTCTCCGAAGCGAGAGGAGTTCTTCGGGCCGCTGGGAATCACGGTGCGCACGTTCCGGGACCCGGCGGGCTCGAATCGGGTCGGACTGATCGTGGAGACGCCGGACGTCGCGACGTGGGAGGGCGCGCTGCAGACCGACGCCGCGGCAGAGGCGATGAAGTTCGACGGTGTGCGGCCCCAGACCATCGCGGCCCTCGTCGAGGCGTAGGGGCCCACGACCGTGGCGGCTGGTCGACCTGACGTTCACGGCCGCGTCCCTCGTCGCGGCCGAGATCGCCGCGCCGAGGCGCCGGCCGGATAACCGCTCGATCGGGTAGGGGCCGGGCCGCAAGCGTCAGCCATCGTCAGGGGCCTCCTCGTCGTGCAGCCGTCGTACAGCCGCAACGAGGACGGTGGCTCCTGACGCCCCACGGCGCGCTACCCGCTACCAGGCTCTCCCCACTCGGAGGGTAGACGCCGACCCGCGCGATCGGCCTCGCGCAGCGATCGAGAGGCCCAGCGGCCCACCACGAGGCGGCCCAGCCAGCGGCCCCCGTCACTCTCGCGGTTCGCGTCGTCATCGATCGCTCGAGAGCGTGTCCGGGCCGCGCGTATCGCATCGCGCTCCCCGCCCCCTCATCCGCGGTCGCCTCGCCTGGCCGGGGGTTGTCGATTGACTGTGCCATCAGTCGGCCAGGATGCGTCGGTAGGCGGCTGTCGCGGCCGTGAGGGCCTCGCGAGCGGTCGGGACTCCGGGCCCCCCAGCGCGTTCGACGAGCACCAGTCGCCGCCCGATCGTGAAGTCCACGAGGTAGCGATCGAACGGTGGCGCAGTCCCACCGCCGCGCGTGTCGATGCGCGAGCTCCCGACGGCGCCGGGTATGGCCGGGACCGGCATCGGCCGGATCGCCACCTCGCAGCTCACCCTGCAGGGCAAGAGCTCGTCCGCGTGCACCCAGCCGAGGAGGTCGCGGGCCTGTGCAGGCGTGCCGACCCGCAGCACCATCTCGATGACGTTCTCGCCGCCCTTGGAGAGCACGACCGCGTTCCCCGACGCGAAGTGGTCGCGCTGGAGGGCCGCCGCGCGGTGCCTGCTCTCGTGGCGTTGCAGCGCTCTTGCGGTCAACAGCCTGATCGTCCCGGCACGTCCACGCTGCCCACGCCCCGAGGTTGAGCTCGACTTGTCAGGAATCAGGTTTGGCATCGGTCGTAGAACCGGCCGACGACCGCCCCGATTGTGTGCCTCTTGGGGAGCCGTCAGTGCCGCACACGCGTGGACCGAGCCAGGCCCTTGAAGCGGACATCCTCAGCGATATCCTCGTTCGCGGCAGCGAGATTCCACTGATTCCAGAATTGGGTCGCCGGTGTCGAGATCAGTCCTCGATGCCGAGGCTTGACGTGGCCTCCGTGCTCGCGAGGGTGGCCACGAGCTCCTTGCGGGTCCGCACTCCGGTCTTTCCGAAGATCGACTTGAGGTGGTCCTGCACGGTGTGCGGAGAGAGGAACAGCCGCTTGGAGACGGTGCGGGTGTCGCTTCCATCGAGGAGGAGGCTGACGAGCTCGCGCTCACGGGCCGTGAGGTCGTAGGCAAGGAAGCGCAGATCGAGGATCTCCGAGGCGGCGGCCGGGCGGATCGTGACCGCCACCGTGCTATCCAGAGGGTCGAGCGCGTCGGCTTCGACGACGGCCCAGCCGCCGGTCATCGAGCGCACGCGTGAGCGGGCGGGCAACTGTGTGTGAGGCGCGCCCGGGCGGCTCGCAGCGGTGGGGCGGGCGAGTACCCGGCTGGCGACGTTGAAGACCACGGCCAACGCGGCGAGCTCGGCGAAGGGCAGGTTCGCTGGGACCAGCTGCGCGAGCCAGGCGCGGGCGCCGGCGGTCGAGGCTCGGACGTTGAGGTCGGCGTCGAGGACGAGGACCCCTGCCGGGGGAGGCGGCGCGCCGCCGCCGGACGGGCTCGCGGCCGTGCTCCGGCGCGTCACGGCGGCGAGCGCCGGCACGAGCGCGTCGAGCAGGTCACGGTCCTCTTCGCTGAACGGTGGGTCATCGGAGGATCGCATCAGGTCAAGGCAGCCCCAGAGACCGTGCTTGTCGCGCAGTGGGACGCGTAGCTCGTCCCCGATCCCTGTCGGGCCGAGGACATCGAGGAAGCGCAGACCGACGTCTCGTCCTCCTCGGGCGCGGGCAGCAACGAGCATCGGAAGCGCGTCGGCCGCGTCCAGGCGCTGGTCAAGGAGCAGCAGGCGCGGCACCAGGGGCCAGTAGTCGTGGTCGCCCACGGCGGTCGTGCCGAGCCCCGAGCCCGGATCGCACGCCGGCCAGCACCACCGATCGAATCCGACGACCGGCCGCAAGAGCTCAACGATCCGGAAGCGCAACGTGAACGGATCAGCGGGGCGCTGGGTGAGCTCCATAACCTGCTCAAGGCAGCGCCGGCGCGCGCGCTCGCTCGCCATGGGGTGAGTGTACGTCCGCGCGCCGCGCTACCGAACCCCAAGTTGTTGGGATACCCACCGCGCCGCGTGCCGGTCATCGTGGCCGCATGACCCCAACACCAGACACAGCGCCGGTCGTCCGCCAAGCCGGCGAAGGCGACCACGTCCTGCAGATGCGCGCCTGCGTGAGCGTGAAGCTCCCGGTGAGCGCCGCCGACGGCGGACGCGTGAGCGCCGCCGAGTTCTGGATGCCCCCGCAGTTCGGCCCGCCGCTCCACATCCACCACGCCGAAGACGAGATCCTCCAGATCATCGAGGGCACCGTGCGGATCGTGTGCGGCGACACCGACCTCATCGCGGGCCCCGGTGCGTTCGCGTACCTGCCGCGCGGCGTTCCCCACACGTTCTGGGTCCAAGGCAGCGAGCCTGCGCGGATGCTCGCGCTCTTCACCCCCGGCGGCGTCGAGCAGATGTTCACCGACTCAGGTGAGCCAACCGACGCGGCACGGCTGCCCGAAGGCAACGGAACACCACCGGGCCGGCTCGATGCGCTGACCGCGCGATACAACGTCGAGCACATCGGCCCACCACTCGGAGCATGACGGGAGCCGATTTGCGATGAGAAACCAAGCGACGATGAAACCAGCCCGACCACGTCAGAAGGGACGGCCGTGGCCTCGACGGTTCGACAAACGGGGGCAGGAGCCGTGATGTCCGCGGGCCGCGTCCGTCACGGTGGTGTTCGAGAAGCTGAGCGCCCCGTCCTCGAACTGAACCTCAGGCCGCCTGCTCGATGGCCATCACCTCCTTCGGCTCTGGCCCCAGCTCGCCAGCCGGGATGACGCGCAGGCAGGCCTTTGCCAGCGACTCGGCGCTCATGTAGCGGCGGGCGACCGCCCACTCGTCGTGCTGCTCGGCAAGGATCGCGCCCACGAGCCGGATCACGCTTCCGCGGTCGGGAAGATGCCGACCACGTCAGTCCGGTCACCGCCTTCCTGCGCGGCTGGGCGGGCTACTTCCGTTACGGAACCTCGCACCGCGCGTTCACCCGAATCAGGACTTTCGCGAGCGCGCGCATTGCCCTCTTCGTGGCCAAGCGCCACAAGAAGCACAGGCGCTATGGCTGGCTGGTGGTTGCCCACCACTCGCCCGACCTGCTCGGCCTGATCAACCGCATGCACGGTTCGATGAGGCGGCGGGAGGAAACCGGGCCAGTCGGGTAGTTCACCGCGCGACCCAGGCGCCTCCCGCCGACCCGACCGCAACTCTCGCTGCAGCGCCGCGGCTTGGCCCTTTTGAGCTTGACACCCGAGGCCGCGAGCGCCGAGGGTTGGCGGCGCGCCGGTGCCGCTGAGCAACCGACGCTTCCCGTGATGTCCAGTCCAGGGGGGCAAGCCTTGTCGACGGCGGCGATCGGCGACGAGCGGGTGGCGCAGGTGCGCGCGAGTTTCTCGGGCGAACTGCTGAGGCCCAGCGACGTCGGCTACGACGCGGCGCGCCGCGTCCACAACGGGTTGATCGACAAGCGCCCGTCGATCATCGCCCGATGCCGGGGTGCCGCGGACGTTGCCGACTCCGTGCGCCTCGCGCGTGAGTGCGGGCTGGAGGTGTCCGTCCGCGGGGGCGGCCACAACGTTGCCGGTCGGGCGGTCACCGACGGCGGCCTCATGATCGATCTCTCCCTGATGAAGGGCATCCACGTCGATCCCGAGACGCGCACGGCGCGTGCCCAGGGCGGTGTCCTCTGGAGTGAGCTCAACCGGGAAGCCGCCCTGCACGGCCTCGCTGTGACCGGCGGGGCGATCTCGACCACCGGGATCGCGGGGCTGACGCTCGGCGGAGGGCTCGGCTGGCTGATGGCGGCCTACGGACTGGCCGCGGACAACCTCATCGAGGTCGAGCTGGTCACCGCGGATGGGGCTGTGCAGAGCGTGACCGACGCCTCACACCCGGACCTGATGTGGGCGCTGCGGGGTGGCGGCGGCAATTTCGGCGTCGCGGCCTCGCTCGAGTACCGGCTGCATCCGCTTCGGACGATCGTGGGCGGCCTGATCGCGCATCCCTTTGACGCCGCGGGCGATTTGCTCCGCTTCTACCGCGAGGCGGCCGCGTCGTGCTCGGACGAGCTGACGGTGTTCGGCGCCCTCGCCCACGCGCCGGACGGATCCGGCATGAAGCTCGCGGCCATGATCGTCTGCCATACGGGAGAGCCCGCGCAGGCAGAACGCGACCTCGCGCCGTTGAAGGCCTTCGGCGCCCCGATCATGGTCGAGGTCGGGCCGATGCCGTATCCGGTGATCAACACGATCCTCGATCCCGGCTATCCCACGGGCTCGCTCAACTACTGGCTCTCCAGCTTCACGCGGGGGCTCGACGACGGGCTCATCGACACCGTCGTCGAGCGCTTCGCGACCACGCCGTCGCCCATGAACGCCATCGTTTTCGAGCACTTCCACGGTGCGGTCACCCGGATCGGGGTCACCGACACTGCCGTGCCGCACCGTGAGCCAGGCTGGAACCTGCTCATCCCGTCCGTGTGGACGGACCCGGCCGAGACGGATGCCAACATCGCCTGGACCCGGCAGACCTTCGCGGCCCTTCGGGAGCACTTCGTGAGCCGGCGCTGGCTCAACTACCTCGGGGACGACCAGGGGAGCGACGCCATCCGCGCCGCCTACGGTCCGAACTACGACCGCCTCCTCGACGTGAAGCGTCGATACGATCCGGAGAACGTCTTCCACCTGAACCACAACATCGCTCCGTAATTTGCGCAGACGCTGAGTTGCATCCACCAGTTCTCGGTGAGGAGGACGCCGCGTCCGGCCTGAACCGTGCTCCCGCCGGCGACCAGGTGCTCGAGGTCGGCGGCCGGCACCGTCGGCGAGAATCCGCCGCACAGCATCACTAGGCTCCCGGCGGACGTCTGGGTCCCGTCGGCGAACATCGTCCCGCCCATCGACAGGTAGAGGCAGCCGTCGGCGCCGACCTGCGCGAGGTCGCCGCGACCCCCGCCCGACGCGAGCACCGACTGCGTCGGAGCCAGCGCATAGTCGTCGTTCGGGAAGTCGTAGCGCGTTATCGCGCCGGCGGTGTCGACCGACACGACGAACCGCGGCGAGCTAGCGTCGAATGCCATCCCGTCGGCACCGGAACTGACGGTCTGGTTGACGTGCTGGACAAGCGTGGCGTCGCGCCTGCGGATTTCGATCCCCTTGTTGGCGACGAAGATGAACTGCCCGGCAACGGCGTCCACGAACGCACGCTCGTTCGCCCGCATGCACGGCGCGCTCCGCATGCGGCGGTGATCGACGGGACGTGACTGCTGTCCGTCGACACGCTCGCGCCGGCGGACGCGCGCGCGGCTAGGTCTCGACGATCGCGGCGCAGAGCCCGAAGACGCGCGTTTGCCACGGCGCCTCGTCCAGCCATCCCATACGGGCGATTCCGCGCGATCGCCGCGATGCAAGATCGGTGTTCACAGCCTCGCCACGCCGATCATCGAGTCCCGCGTGACGATCCCCGCAAGCTCCTCTTCCGACAGACCCTCGGTGCCCGCCGGCCTCTCCGGCACGACGAGGTAGCGCACCTCGGCCGAGCTGTCCCAAACGCGGATGTCGACATCGCCGGGCACGTCGCAGCCCATCTCCTTCAGGAGGACGCGCGGCTCGCGCACCATGCGCGCCCGGTACGGCGCCTCCTTGTACCACGTCGGCGGCTGGCCGAGGATCGACCACGGATAGCACGAGCACAGCGTGCACACCACGACGTTGTGGACGCCGGGCTCGTTCGCGACGACGACGAAGTCGCCTTCAGGTCCGCTGATACCGAGCTCGGCCGCGGCAGCCGTGCCATGCTCGAGCAGCCTGGCCCTGTACTCCGGGTCGGCCCATGCGCGCGCGACGATCTTGGCGCCGTTCATCGGCCCGATGTCGTGCTCGGACATGCGGTTGACCTCGTCGATGAAGCCTTCGGGGACGAGGCCCTTCTCCGTCAGCAAATCCTCGAGAGCGGCGGCCCGCCGCTCGATCGACGATGGCGCTGTCGGGTGGTGGTCGTCGTGAGCGTGCGCGTCGCTCATGCCGGCTCCAGGTAGCTGTCCCAAAGATCGACGTTCACCGTGACGCCGGGTTGTCCGTCGTTCCACAGCTCGTCGGCATCGAAACGCACGGAGTACGTGGCTTCGTCGACACGGTGGTCGGAGTGCGCTTCCACGTCCGGGAGACTGAAATCGCCGTCGCAACGCGTGACGACGCCGATATGACCGCGGATGTACCAAGGACAGCGCGTATGCCCGCGCGGATGCCACCCGCGGACGCGCACGCGATCGCCGACGCTAAAGCGCGAGCGTCCCGGCGGAGGATCGGTGATCTTTTCGGCCGTCACGGGGCCGGACAACGGGAAGGGTCCGCCGGCGCGCTCCTCGAGCTCGGCGCGGGTGAGGATGCCGGACTCGACGGCCAGTGTCGCCGCCGCCGTCACCCAGCGCGCGTAGTACGACGACTCCAGGTAGAGCGCCGGGTCCATGCGCTCGATCGCGTGACGGAGAGCACCGTCGCGGCCGTTCGGCAGGTGTCGAGGGAGGAGCACGCGGAAGAGCAACCGCGTGGCGGCCTCCCAACGCGCGTGATAGCCGCCGGGCTCGTTCGGCTCGCGAACGACGGGCCCGAACCCCTGACGGCCGCCCAGGTCGTGCATGCCGTCCACGCGTTGAGTCTACGCCGCGGTCGTCGGGGTCAGCCTTGCGTCGGTGAGTACATCGGGTCGGTGGTGCCGACGCCGAGCGGCCCCACGGCGGTGAGCGTCCCGTTGTTCGGCGGGTTCTGGAGCACGAGCTGATCCGAACCCGCCGCCACTCGCGTCCGAGCCCTTCGCAGTCCTGCCGGACGAGCCCGCCCCCCCGATCTGCGAGTCACGAGGCTGCTCGTGCGCTGGCGCTTCGGCTGCCGCGCCCATCCGGCGCCTGCGCGTGGTCAAGTCCGCGCCGGCCTCGGCTGAACCGCCGGCGCGCCGCGCAACCAGTTCGCAGGAGCCGCGCGGGAGGAGATCCGCGACTCGGTGCGCGAGGAGATCGCCCGAGCCCCTCGCGCATGGGAGTCCCCGTTCGTCTCGGTCGTCGAGGCCGCCGCCCTGCTCCGGTGTCGCCGCGCCCGGATCGGCGACCTCCACTCGGCCGGCAAGCTGAGCAGGATCAGCAGGGATCGCGGACGCTCTCGAGTACCGCCGAGCTGCTCGACCACGTCGCCGGCCGCCCAACTGGACCCGGGTCGATGGGCCGGCGAGCGCGACCTCGATGCGCTGCTCCAGTCTCGCCTGGATCCACCCGCCAGCTGATCCTCAACGGTCGGGCCGCGTCCCGATCTCGGCCCGTCTCGGATGGACGTGCTCTCGCGGATGTTCTCAACCGCGACCCCTCGGGGGATGCTCAAGACCTCCAGGGGACCTGCGCCCGTCCGGGAGCAGTCGGCGCCCTGTGATGCGCGCTACGAGACGGCCTTTACCGTCTACTAGCGCCGAATTGATCGGCAGGGCCGTCGTCGCGCTGGTTCGGCTGGCAGCCATCGGCGTGCGCATGCTGGTCGACGTGATGACGAGGTGGGGGTGACGAAGCGGGTCGCGAGCTGCCCTCTTGCGCCCGCCAAGCGCCTAGCGGACCCGACCGGTTGAGCCGGTCGACACGACCTGGACGCGCCGCTCAACTCGCGCCCCGACTTGACCGGCCACGCCGTCCCGAATGGCGGGTCGCGTGCCCCTCGACGTCGAGTCCCGTTCTCGCTCGAGCCGGTCTCGGGGAAAGATGTTCTCGCGATGTTCTCTTTGGGGGCAAAACCGCCCTCCGGCCCCAGCCGGATAGCCGCTCAAGAGCGAAAGCCCGCCTAACCAGCGGGCTTTCGGGAGCGGGAGCGACGGGACTCGAACCCGCGGCCTCCGGATTGACAGTCCGGTGCTCTAACCAACTGAGCTACGCCCCCACTGGCAGCCAGAGCGCGGACGGATGGGCGGTGGCAGATTTGAACTGCCGGCCCCCTGCTTGTAAGGCAGGTGCTCTGACCGCTGAGCTAACCGCCCGGATCCGGCGGCGGATCGGAACGATACCAGTCCTGGCGTGCCGCCCGCGGACACGGGAGGGCTGAGCCGGCGGGCGGCCGCCCGCGCGCGGCGGGCCCGCGGGTAGAGTGAGCCC
>JAWVEW010000371.1:0-3746 GCA_033856495.1 Miltoncostaeaceae bacterium
CTGCGCGGCCTGCGCGCCCTCCAAGAGGCGGACGCGGCCTTCGTGCCGGTGGGCGACGCCGGCGAGCCGGGCCGCGCCGAGGCGGTCGTGGCCGCCCACCTGCCGCCCGAGCGCATCCGCCGCCTGCGCTTCGCGCTCTCCGACGACGCAGCGGCGCGCGAGTCGGCCTGGGGGGCGGCGGCGGCGGCCATCGCGGCCGAGCTGGCCGCCGGCCGCACCGCCGCCTTCGCCACGATCGGCGACCCCAACCTCTATTCCACCTTCACGTACCTGGCCCGCCGGGTGCGCATCCTGGCCCCGGGCGCCCGGGTCGAGACGGTCCCCGGCATCACCGCGATGCAGGACCTCGCCGCGCGCTCCGGCACGGTGCTGGCCAGCGGCGACGAGACGCTGGCGCTGCTGCCGATCACGGCCGGGCTCGAGCCGCTGCGCGAGGCGCTGGCCGGATTCGACACCGTTGTGTGCTACAAGGGGGGAGCTCGCCTCCCCGCGGTCCTCGACGCCGCTCGCGAGTCCGGGCGCCTTGGGGGCGCCGTTTACGGCGCCCGACTCGGCCTCCCCGACCAGGTGCTGCTGCCCGCGGCAGCGATGCAGGGCCGCGCCGGTCCCTACCTCTCGACGCTGATCCTGCCGCCGGCGGGGGCGCGCCCATGAGAGCCCGCGTCGTGTTCGTGGGCGCCGGCCCGGGAGCGCCGGACCTCATCACGTTGCGCGGCGCGCGCGCGATCGCCGCCGCCGACCTGGTGGTCTGGGCGCGCAGCCTGGTGATGGAGGAGACGGTGCGCGAGCACGCGCGCCCGGAGGCCGAGGTCGTCGAGTCGGCCTCCCTCACGCTGGAGCAGGTGCGCGCGATCTACGAGCGGGCGCTCGCCGAGGACCTCGTGGTCGCCCGCGTGCACTCCGGCGACCCGGCCATCTACGGCGCCATCCACGAGCAGATCGCGCTCCTCGCCGAGCTCGGGCTGCCCTACGAGATCGTGCCGGGGGTGAGCTCGCTGGGGGCGGCCGCCGCCGCGCTGGGCCGGGAGCTCACGGTTCCCGAGGTGGCCCAGTCGATCATCCTCACCCGCCGCGGCGGGCGCACCCCGATGCCCGCCGGCGAGGACCTGCGCGAGCTGGCCCGCCACGGCACCACGATGGCGCTCTTCCTCTCGGCGGCGCGCCCCCGGGAGCTGCAGTCCGACCTGCTCGCCGGCGGCTACCCGCCCGACACCCCCTGCGCGGTGGTCCACCGGGCGAGCTGGCCCGACGAGCTGGTCATCCGCTGCCGCCTGGACGAGTTGGGCGAGCGGGTGCGCGCCGCCCGCATCGACCGCCAGGCGCTGGTGCTGGTGGGGCCGGGCCTCGCCGAGGCGGACACCCGCTCGCACCTCTACGACCCCCGCTTCGGCCACATGTTCCGCAAGAGCCCGTCCCCGTATGCCTCCTCGTAGGCTCACCGAGCCGGAGCTCCCGGCCAGCGCCCGGAAGGCGGCCACCTCCCTCCGGAAGGGCTGGACCACCGGCACCTGCGCCGCCGCGGCGGCGCGGGCGGCGGCGCTGCTGCTGGTCGAGGGACGCCCGCCGGCCCAGGTCGAGGTGCCGCTGCCGCGCGGCGGCCTGCGCCCCCGCTTCTCCGTCGAGCGCTGCGAACGGCTGGGGGAGGGCGCTGCGGTCGCGGTCGTCGTCAAGGACGCCGGCGACGATCCGGACGTGACCCACGGCGCCCACCTGACCGCGACCGTGCGCCTGCGGGCCGAGCCCGGCCTGGCGCTCGCGGCCGGCGAGGGGGTCGGCACCGTCACCCGGCCGGGCCTGGGCCTGGAGGTCGGCGGCCCCGCGATCAACCCGGCTCCGCGCCGCCAGATCGCGGCGGCGATCGGGGAGGTGGTGGACCTCGCCGCGCTCGGGCTGGCGGTCGAGATCTCGGTGCCCGGCGGCGAGAAGATGGCCCGGCGCACCACGAACCCCAGGCTCGGGATCATGGGCGGCGTCTCGATCCTCGGCACCACCGGCATCGTGCGGCCCTTCTCGACCGCCGCCTGGCGGGCGAGCGTGGGCCAGGCCGTCGCCGTGGTCGCCGCCCAGGGCGGCTCGGACATCGTGCTCACCACCGGGGGGCGCACCGAGCGGGCAGCCGAGCGGCTCCTCCCCCACCTGGAGCCGGTCTGCTTCATCGAGGTCGGAGACTTCACCGGCTACGCGCTGCGCGAGGCGATCCGGCACGGCCTGCGCCGCTGCGTGTTCGTCGGCATGGCCGGAAAGCTCGCCAAGCTCGCCGCGGGCACGATGATGACCCACTGGACCCGCTCCAGGGTGGACCCGGCGCTGCTGGCCGAGATCACGCGCGCGGCCGGGGGGGGCGCCGGCCTGGTGGCGGCGGCGGCGCAGGCCAACACCGCCCGCCATGCCTACGAGCTGTGGCGGGCGGCCGGGCTCGACGCGGCCTGCGACGCGCTCTGCCGCCAGGTGGCCGAGAACCTCGCGGCGTTCGCCGAGGGGCGCCTGGAGGTGGCGGTGCTGATGGTGGACTTCGAGGATCTGGCGCTCGTCGGCGCGAGCCCCGGCGCCCGGGCGCTGGTGGCGGCGTGACCGGCGCGCGCATCACGGTTGTCGGCGTCGGGGCGCCGCCGCTGCCTCCGCTGGCGCGGCAGCGGCTGGCCGCCGCCGTCTTGGTCGCCGGCGGGGAGCGCCACCTCGCCGAGCACGCCCCGCAGGGGGTGCCGGCGGTGCGGCTCTCCGGCGACCTCGCGCCGGCCATCGAGCGCCTGGCGGCGGCGGACGGCCCCGCCGTGGTCCTGGCCTCGGGCGACCCCGGGTTCTTCGGCATCGTGCGCGCGCTGGCCGAGCGGGTGGGGCGGGAGCGGCTGGAGGTGCTGCCGGCGGTGTCGTCGGTGAGCGCAGCCTTCGCCCGGGCCGGCCTGCCCTGGGACGACGCCCTGGTGGTGAGCGCCCACGGCCGCGCCCCCGCGGCCGCGGTGAGCATTGCGCTCGCACACCCCAAGGTCGCGGTGCTGACGGCGCCCGCCTTCGGGCCGGCCGAGCTTGCGCGGGCGCTGGGAGACGCCGAGCGCCATCTCGTCGTCGCTGAGCGCCTCGGCAGCGGCGACGAGCGGGTGGTGGAGGGCACGCCCGCGGCGATCGGCGCGGCGCGGTTCGCCGATCCCAACGTGGTCCTGGTGCTGGACCCCTCCCGACCGGGGGGCGGCCGCTCGACGGTCTGGCCGCCGCGCGGCCCCACCCGCTGGGCGCTGGCGGAGGAGGAGTTCGACGCCGACGCGGGGCTCATCACCAAGCGCGAGGTGCGGGCGCTCGCGCTCGCGCGCCTCGGCCCCGGGGTCGGCGACCTGGTGTGGGACGTGGGCGCCGGCAGCGGCTCGGTCGCCATCGAGTGCGCCCGCCTCGGCGCCTTCGCGGTCGCGGTCGAGCGCGACGCCGGCGCGTGCGAGCGCATCCGCGCGAACGCCGCCCGCCACGCCGTCGCCCTGCGGATCGTCCAGGGGGAGGCGCCGGCCGCGCTCGCGGACCTGCCGGACCCGGACGCCGTCTTCGTCGGCGGCGCCGGCGCCGGCCTTCCGGCGGTGCTCAACGCCGTCCTCGCGCGCCAGGCGCGGGCGGTGGTGGTGGCGCTGGCGACGATCGAGCGGGTGGCCCCGGCGGCCCGGGCGCTCGCGGACGGCGGGCTCGCGGTGGACGCGGTGATGCTGCAGGCCTCGCGGCTGCGGCCGCTGGGGGACGCGACCGGCCTGACGGCGGCCAACCCCGTG
>JAWVEW010000372.1:0-8591 GCA_033856495.1 Miltoncostaeaceae bacterium
GGTCGCGGCGCCACTCCCGCGGCGCGTCCAGGGGCATCACCTCGATGAAGCGGACCACGTAGGAGGTGCGGCGCGCCAGCTCGGCCAGCGGGAGGATCTCGGGCTCGCTGACCCCGCGCAGGGCGACCGCGTTCACCTTGATCGGGCGCAGGCGGGGATGGCGCTCGCAGGCGGCGAGCGAGGCGAGCGCCCGGTCGAGGTCCCGGCGGCGGGTGAGCTGCTCGAAGCGATCGGGGTCGAGTGAGTCGATGCTGACGTTGACCCTGTCCAGGCCGGCCGCCACCAGGTCGTCGATCTGGCCGGCCAGCAGGACGCCGTTCGAGGTGAGGGCGATCTCGCGCACGCCGGGCAGCCCCCGGAGCTGGCGCACGAGGCTCGCCAGGCCCGAACGCACCAGCGGCTCACCGCCGGTCAGGCGCAGGTCCCGCACCCCCATCCCGGCGAGCACGCCGGCGACGCGCGCCAGCTCCTCGTAGCTCAGGAGCTCCTCGCGCGGCAGCCAGCGCATGCCCTCCGCCGGCATGCAGTAGCGGCAGCGCAGGTTGCAGCGGTCGGTCACGGAGATCCGGAGCGACCGGTGAACGCGCCCGAAGGCGTCGGCGAGCGGCGCGGGCGTCACCCCGCCGATGATAGTCCCGCCCCGGCGGGGATACCGCCGGGCAGTCGCCTCAGGCGCCCAGCGCCGGCTCGCCGAAGGCCGCCAGCCAGGCGTTCTGGCGGTAGTCGATGGGCACGCTCACCAGCCCCGGCCCCTCGCCGTCGAGCAGCCCGGAGACGGCCGCCTGCAGCGAGCCGGCGTCGTCGCAGTGCCGGTGGATCCAGCCGAACGACGAGGCGAGCTCCGCCCACTCGGGGTTGCCGAAGCGGACGGACGCCTCCCGGCCGAAGCGGCGGTGCTGCTTCCAGCTGATCACGCCGTAGCCGCCGTCCACCCAGACGATGACGACCAGCGGAAGGCCGAGCCGCGTGGCGGTCTCCATCTCCTGGACGTTCATGAGGAAGCCGCCGTCGCCGGAGACGCTGACCACCCGGCGCTCCGGAAAGGCGAGCTTGGCGGCGATCGCGCCGGGCAGGCCGATCCCCATCGTCGCGTAGCCGTTGGAGATGATCACGGTGTTCGGCTCGTAGGCCGGGAAGAGCCGCCCCAGCCAGAGCTTGTGGGCGCCGACGTCCGAGACCAGGATGTCGTGGGGCGCCATCGCCGCCCGGATCGCGCCGATCGCCGCCTGCGGGGTCACGATGCCGGGGCGCTCGACCGGCGCGGACAGCTCGGTCGTGACCGCCAGCCGCAGGCGCGCGGTGTAGGACGGCACCGGCCTGGCGGGCAGCTCCTCGCGCAGGGCGTTGAGCGTCTCGCCGATGTGGCCGACCAGCTCGACCTCGGGGATGTAGCACGAGTCCACCTCGGCCGGCTGGGTGTCGATGTGGATGATCCGCTTGCGGGCGTCCGCGTTCCACGCCGCGGGCCCGAACTCCACCAGGTCGTAGCCGGCGCAGATCACCACGTCCGCCTCGTCGAGGCCGGCCGTGATGCTGTCGCGGGTCTGGACCCCGACCGCCGGCAGCGCGAGCCAGGAGCGGTCGTCCAGGGCGCCCTTGCCCATGAACGTCGGGCAGGCGGGAATGCCGGCGTGCTCGCAGAAGGCGCGCAGCGCGTCGCTCGCGCGCTGGCGGATCACGCCGTTGCCGGCGATCACGATCGGCCGCCGGGCGCCGCGCACCATCGCGGCCGCCTCGGCGATGGCGGCCTGGTCGGGGAAGCTGGGGCTCGGCCGGCTGTGCCCCAGCGGCACGAGGCGGGAGGGCAGCTGGGCCGCCGCGATGGTCTCGGAGAGCTCGAGGTGGGTGGGGCCCGGCTTCTCGGCCTCGGCGACCTTGAACGCCTTGCGCACCACCTCGGGCACCGTCTCGGGCCGCTCGATCCGCGCGTTCCACTTCGTGACCGGCCGGAGCATGTCCACCACGTCGACGTACTGGTGGCTCTCCTTGTGGACCAGCTCGAGCTTCACCTGCCCGGTGATCGCCACCATCGGGGCGCGGTCGAGGAACCCGTCCGCGACTCCGGTGATGATGTTCGTGGCGCCCGGGCCGAGGGTTGCCAGGCAGACGCCGGGGGCACCCGTCAGGCGGCCGTGCACGTCCGCCATGAACGCCGCCCCCTGCTCATGCCGCACGAGCACCACGTCGATCGGAGAACGGCTGAGCGCGTCGACGATCTCGAGCGTCTCCTCGCCGGGGATTGCGAAGATGCGCTCCACGCCCTCCTTCTCGAGGCACCGCACCATGAGCTCGGCTGCCTGCACGCGAACCCCCTTGACGTTCGGGTCTCCGGCGGGAGCAACAGTATTCCCACACGAGGAGCGGTACGTGGATCGAATCGAATATTTCGCCCGCCTCGTCGCCGAGGAGCCGCAGGAGGCGCGCGCCCGCTACGGCTACGCCAACGAGCTGCTGCGTGCCGAGCGCTGGGAGGAGGCGGCCGGGGAGCTGCGGGTCTACCTCGCGCTGGCAGACGACGAGGGCAACGGCTACGGCCGGCTGGCGACGGCGCTTCGCGAGCTGGGCCGGCCCAATGAGGCGGCCGACGCCTACCTGGCGGGCATCGACGCCGCCGAGCGCCACGGCCACCACGACATGGCCGAGGAGTTCCGGCAGGGGATCGAGGCCCTGTAGGGCAGGACGCGCGCCTGACGGGCCGGGGCCGGACGGGAGCTGGCCGACGCCCTCGCGCCACGCCGGTCGTCGCGACGTGCTGGTGCTGGGGCTGCCGCGCGGCGGCGTCGCGGTGGCGGCCGAGGTCGCCCCCGAGCTCGGCGCGCCCTTGGACGTCCTGCCGGTGCGCGACGAGGAGCCGGCCGGCTGCTCGCGGCAGCTCGCCGATGGTAGGGTGCCGCCCCGCCTCAGCCCACCGCCAAACGCTGGAGGACGCCTGACAGACCCAGCCTCCACGCGCGCCGTGCGCGCCGCCGTCGTCGAGCGCCTCGGCGAGCCGCCGGTCGTGCGCGAGGTGCCGGCCCCGTCCGCCGGCCCCGGCCGGGCGGTGGTGCGGCTGCTCGCCGCCGCGCTCAACCCGGTGGACCTGGCGATCGGCGCCGGGCGCTTCTACGGCCCGCTTCCGACCCCGCCCTACGTCGCCGGCGCCGAGGCCGTGGGGGAGGTCGTCGAGGGAGCGCGCATCGCGCCCGGAACGCGCGTGTGGTGCCTCGGTCCCGGCAGCGGCTGCTTCGCCGAGCGCTTCGCCGCCGCCGAGGACCACCTCGTGCCGGTGCCGGACGGCGTGCCCGACGCGCTCGCCGCGGCGCTCGGCATCGCGGGGCTCGCCGGCTGGATGCCGGTGCGCCATCGCGGCGGCCTGCGGCCCGGCGAGACGGTGCTGGTGCTCGGCGCGAGCGGCTCCGTGGGGCAGATCGCGATCCAGGCCGCCGTCCTGGGCGGCGCCGGCCGGGTCGTGGCGGCCGCCCGCAGCCAGGCGGGGCTGGCGCGGGCGCGGGCGCTGGGGGCCGCCGCGACGGTGACGCTCGGCGGCGGGGACGACGCCGCAGCCCTCCGGGCCGCCTGCGCGCCCGGCGCCGACCTCCTGATCGACCCGCTCTGGGGACCGCCGGTCCTCGCGGCGCTCGGCGCCCTCGCCGCCCGCGCGCGCATCGTCCAGGTCGGCGGCGCCGCCGCCCCCACCGTCGCCCTGCCGGCCGGGCCGTTCAGGGGCGGCCGGCTGGACCTGCGCGGGTTCTCGGTGTTCACGGAGGCCCGCGGCGACCTGGCCGCCGCCTACCGCGAGCTCGCGGAGGCCGCGGCGGCCGGCGCGGTCCGGCTGGACGTGGAGCAGGTCCCGCTGGCGGATGCCGCCGCCGCCTGGGCGCGGCAGGGCGCGGGCCGGGACCCCAAGCTCGTGCTGGTCCCCTAGCCTCGACCGGTGGCGACCTCCGTCAGGCGGCCGCGCGGCACACTCGGCGGGATCCTCTCCGCCTACTCGTTCTCGCCCCGCGGGGCCGTTCGGATGTGGCAGCGCAACGCCACCGTGGGGCGCAAGACCATCCTCACCACGCTGGGGCCCCGCTTCGTCGAGGCGGTCGCCTACCTGGTGGTGATGGGCTTCGGCCTCGGCGCCTACCTCACCACCGTTCAGGGCGTTGACTACCTGGTCTTCATCGCGCCGGGGGTCGCGGCCTCCTCGGTGATGTTCGGGGCGATCCTCGAGACCACCTACAACGCGTACGTGCGGATCCACGTGCGCCGCACCTTCGAGGCAGTGGTCGCCACGCCGCTGTCGGTGGCCGACGTGGTGGTCGGCGAGTACATGTGGGCGGCCACGCGGGCCGTGCTCTACGGCGTCACGTTCCTGATCGTGATGGCCGCCTTCGGCCTGGTCGAGTCGGCCGGCGCGCTGCTGGTGCCGCTGGTGTTCCTGGTCGGGGCGCTCGCCTTCGCCGCCTTCGGGATGTCCTACACGTCCCTCGTGTCCAGCATCGAGCACTTCAACATCTTCTTCACCGGCCTCCTGACGCCCATGTTCCTCTTCGGCGGGATCTTCTTCCCGTTCGACCGGCTGCCGACGTGGGCGCAGGCGGTGGGCTGGTGCCTTCCCCTCTCCCACCTGGTCGAGGCCTCGCGCGACCTCGTGCTCGGCCGCTGGTCGTGGCTGATCCTGGCCCACGTGGGCTTCCTGCTGGGGCTCCTGGCGCTGCTCTTCCCGTTCCCGCTGGTCCGGCTGCGGCGCACGCTGCTGCGCTGAGCCAGGCGTCGTCCGTCAGCCGGCGCCCACGGGGATGCGGGCCACGCCGGACTCCTCGGCCGCCCGGCGCACGGCCGCCGCGACCGCCGGCACGAGCCGCTTGTTGAAGACGGACGGCACGACGTAGTCCTCGGCCAGCCCCTCATCCCGGCAGACCTGCGCGATCGCGTGCGCCGCCGCCATCACCATCTCGTCGTTGATCCGGGTTGCGCGGCAGTCCAGCGCGCCCCGCCAGATGCCCGGGAACGCCAGCGTCGAGTTGATCTGGTTCGGGGCGTCGGGGCGGCCGGTGCCCAGCACCCGCGCCACGCCCGCAGCCTCCTGCGGCGAGATCTCGGGGTCCGGCATCGCCAGGGCGAACACCACCGGGTCGGCGGCCATCGACCGGACGTCGTCGGCGCTGAGCAGCCCGGGCACCGAGAAGCCGATGAAGACGTCGGCGCCCTTCAGCAGCTCGTGGACCGTGCCCGTGCGCCCCTGCGGGTTGGTGTGCTCGGCGACCCACAGCAGGTCCGGGTCCAGGCCCTCGCGGCCGGAGTGGACGGCGCCGTCGCGGTTGCACGCGATCACCTCGCCCGCCCCGGCGCCGACCATGGTGCGCACGGTGGCGACGCCGTAGGGGCCGAGCCCGCAGACCACCAGGCGGCTCTCGGACAGCTGCTTGCCGGCGAGCTCGAGTCCGTTCATGACCGCGGCCAGCATGGCCGCGGCGTGGCCCTCCTGGTTGTCGTGGAAGACCGGGACGTCGACCGCGGCGCCCAGCTTGTGGACCACCTCGAAGCAGCGCGGCTCGGCGATGTCGGTCAGGTGGTAGCCGCCCACCACCGAGGAGATGCGCGCCAGGACCCGCACCATCTCGTCCGGATCGCGGACCGTGACCGGCAGCGGGAAGCCGTCGATCCCGGCCATCTCGCGCAGGAACATGCACTTGGCCTCGACCGCCGGCAGCGACGCCTCCGGCCCCAGGTCGCCCTCGCCCACCACCGCGCTGCCGTCGCTCACCACCATCACCGTGTTGGCGCGGATCGTGAGGTCCCAGACCTGCTCGGGGTCGTCGTGGATCGCCATGCAGACGCGGGCGACGCCCGGCGTGTAGGCCATCGAGAGGTCGTCGCGGCTCTTCAGGGCCATCCGGTTCTGCATCGCCATCTTGCCGCCCTGGTGGGCGAGCAGCACCCGGTCGGTGACCTCGTGCACCTTGACCCCGGACACGCCGCGGATGGCGCCGACGACCGCCTCGCCGCCCTCGTCGCCCCGGACCTGGACGATGATGTCGCGCGTCACGGTGGCCTTCGTCGAGCGCACCACCTCAACGCCCACGACCTCGCCGGCGGCGTCGCCGATGGCCGCCATCACCTGGCCGAAGGCTCCGGGCTGAGCGGGGACTTCCGCGCGGATGGTGAGGCTGAGGGTGGTTGGCATGGCGACCTCGGTGGGCGCGGTTGGTGGGGCCGCGCATCCTATCTCCGGAGCCGGCTCGGTGGACCGGCCCGCGAGCGCGAGCGTCGCTCTAGTCGCCGAGCCTCAGCCGGTCGACCCGGCGTCGTCCGTTGCGGCGGCCCCCGCCCGGCCGCAGGGACCGCCAGAGCCCGCTCACGATGCCCGCGCCGAGCAGGAGCGCGGCGAGCGCGGCCAGCGGCACGAACGTCCGCGGCAGCCGCTGCTCCGAGCTGGGCGACGGCGGCGTCGGGAAGGTGGAGAGCCGGGGCGGAACAACGACCGCGGGCGCCAGCACCTCGCTGCCGAGATCCTCGACCCGGTTCACGAGCCGCTGGCCGCGCGGGCGCCGGGACGCGGGGGCGCCCTGCGACGCCGGCGGCGAGGCGGGCGCGGGGCGCGCGGCCGGCTGGGGCGCGGCGCGTGGGGACGGCGACGGCGCCGGCGTGGGGGCCGGCGTCCGGGCCCCCTGCCGCTCCGTACCGCCGGAGGCGGGCGCGGTGGAGGCCGGCGCCGCCCCGTACTGCGGCGAACCGGACGCGGGCGGCGCGGATGCGGGGGGCTGGCTGCCGGCCAGCACCTCCGTCAGCTTGGCCTGCACCGCGTCGGCGAAGCTGCCGTACTGGGAGCCCGTCGCCGGCAGCACCAGCGCCCCCCGCAGGTCGTGCACGGAGTAGCCGCCGTCGATCCGGCCGTCCAGGCCGTAGTCCTCCAGCACCTGCTGCGGCGACCCGAGCGCGGGAGCGGCGGCGGCCGCGAGCAGCGCGAGGGCGGCGGCCGCCTGTCGCAGGATGGGGCGTCTGCCGAGGGTCACTCCCCGAGGGTAGGGGAGCGGTCGCCGGACCAGCAAGTCGGAGGGCCGCGCCCCGCCCCGGACCCCTGGTAGCCTCTCGCCTCCGTGCGGGTCCTGATCACCGGGGTGACCGGCTTCGCCGGCGGCCACCTGGCCGCTCACTGCACCGGGCTCGGCCACGAGGTGCACGGCCTGGTGCGACCGGGCCGGGAGGGCGCGGCCCCTCCCTCGGTGCGCGCTCACGCGGCGCGGCTCGCCGACCCGGCGTCGGTCCGGGCCGTCCTCGCCGAGGTCGCCCCGGACCGGGTGATCCACCTCGCCGGGGCGTCGTCGGTCGGCCGCTCCTTCGGCGCTCCCGCCGAGACGTGGAGCGCCAACCTGTGCGGCACGCTGGGGCTGCTGGAGGCCCTGCGCCTGGAGCGCGGGGCCGGTTTGGGCGGCTGCCTGGTGGTCAGCTCCGGCGAGGTCTACGGCCGGGTCCCCCTGGAGAGCCTGCCCGTGGGACCGGACACGCCGATGCGGCCGGTCTCGCCCTACGGCGCCGCCAAGGCGGCCGCCGACCTGGCGGCGCTCCAGTACCGGGAGGGCTACGGGCTGCCGGTCGTGGTGGTGCGGGCCTTCAACCAGATCGGCCCCGGCCAGGACGAGCGCTTCGTGCTCCCCAGCGCCGCCCGCCAGATCGCCGAGGCGGAGCTGCGGGGGGACGAGCGCGCGGTGATCCGAATCGGCAACGTGGACGTCCGCCGCGACTTCATCGACGTGCGCGACATGGTCCGGGCGTACTGGCTGCTGACGGAGCGCTCCCCCGCCGACGGCCTCCACCTGGCCTGCACCGGCCGCTCGATCGCGGTGCGGGAGCTTCTCGACCAGCTGGCGGCCCACGCCCGGCGTCCGGTCGTCTACGAGAGCGATCCGGGGCGCGTGCGCGAGGGCGAGCAGCCGGACCTCTACGGGGCGCCGAGCCCGTACCTCGCGGAGGCGGGCTGGCGACCGGAGATCCCGCTGGATCGGAGCCTCGCCGATACGCTGGACTACTGGCGCCACCGCCTGTCGATGGGAGGTTGACCCGACGATGCCACGCGCGCTGATCACGGGAGTCACGGGCCAGGACGGCTCGTACCTCGCCGAGCTGCTGCTCGACAAGGGCTACGACGTCTGGGGCATGGTGCGCCGCGCCTCGACCGAGTCCTACGAGCGGATCGACCACATCCGCGACCGGCTGCGCTTCGTCCAGGCCGACCTGCTGGACCAGCCGTCGCTCGTGAACGCGCTCGTGCAGTCGGAGCCGCAGGAGGTCTACAACCTGGGCGCGCAGAGCTTCGTGCCCACCTCCTGGACGCAGCCGGTGCTGACCGCCGAGTTCACCGCGGTCGGGGTGACCCGCATGCTCGAGGCGATCCGGCAGGTGGACCCCCGGATCCGCTTCTACCAGGCCTCCTCCAGCGAGATGTACGGCAAGGTGCGGGAGACGCCGCAGAGCGAGCTGACGGCCTTCCATCCCCGCAGCCCCTACGGGGTGGCCAAGGCCTACGGCCACTACCTGACGGTGAACTACCGGGAGAGCTACGGGCTCTTCGCCTGCTCGGGCATCCTCTTCAACCACGAGTCGCCGCGGCGCGGGCTGGAGTT
>JAWVEW010000373.1:0-9117 GCA_033856495.1 Miltoncostaeaceae bacterium
TCGCCGGGATCGTCAGCACCGGCCCAGGGCTGGTGGACACCGCCATCGGCTCCAGCGGGGCCGTCGCGGCGCTCGCGCTCGGCGCCGCGCTGGCCACCTGGAGGTCCGTCTGGTCGCCCCGTCGCCCGCAACTGATCCGATGACGTCGTCGATCTTGCCGACGAAGGAGCCCCGCTGTCGCCGCCGAGCCGTTTGAGGTCAGCATCACCGAAGCCGAGATCGCGGATCTGCGTGAGATCAGCCGATGGGGACCGACGGGTCGCGACCGTCGGCGCTGAGCCAGGGATACCGGTCGGTGTCGCGCCCGGCGTAGTCGGGATCGAGGTAGATGAAGCAGCGCTGGATGAGGAAGTCGCGCACCTCGAAGACGTCGCACCAGCGGCCGGCGTGCGTCACGCCTGCCCGCCAGGAGCCGTCCCGATGCTCGCCGGCGCTGGTCCCCTCGCAGACGAAGGTGTCCGTCCCGGTCATGACCCAGTTGAAGCTCGCGTAGTCGTGAAGGATCGAGCGGATGGTCCCGCCGACGTCGCCGAAGAGCCTCCCGATCTGCTCCTTGCCGGTCGCAAGGCCCCACTTCGGGAAGCAGGCCTGGGCATCGTCCGCGAACAGGTCCAGGATGCTCCCGCCCGTGGAGGTCGTGCCGCCGTTGTCGAACGCCTTCAGGTACTCGAGGGCGACGGACTTCCGCTGCTCGTCCGTCATCGTCTGCTTCGCGATCGCCACTGGGCCTCCGTTGCGCGTGTGTCCGCCGGACGCGGAACGGCGCGCTTGCGCCGCCCGTGACCCGGCTTCTACACCCTCCGCAAGGAGAGCGCCGCGCCTGGCTCTTCTTGCGGGGGGTGGGCGCGGCCTCCGCGACCAGCGCCAGGTCCAGGCCCCCGCTTCAGCGCCTGGCGCAGAGGTCAGACGATTGCGCGCTGGGCACCTCTTTCCACTGGCGCTCTCACCTGGGCCACCAAGCCCGCGACCGTGTGGCGGCTCATCAAGCCGGGCACCGTGGAGTCCGTGTCGGGAGCCGCCGAGGGCGGCTTTGGTCTCAGCCTGACGGTGCACCACCCGGCGGGGAGTCGACCTCGGCCCCTGGACCTCGTGAAGCCGCTCTTCGATGCGTGATCGCCGCCTTCCACGGCTACACCGGGAACGACGAGGGTCTGACCCTGGCGAGCGAGCGTATTGCCCGCCAACTCGACGGCGCGGCCCCGGCCACGGCGCGCGCGTGGCTTCTGGCCTCGGACCGGGGTCTGCTCGGCAGCCGCGCGCTCGTCCGGCCCTACCGGGAGGGCGTCCAATGGAATCCGGCGGACGAGCGCTGCCCGGCGGGCGGGCTTCTGCTGCAGGGCGACTCAGCGCGGTGGGCGCTCTCCGGCGAGCTCTTCGCCGCTTGAGGTCAATCGCCAGGGTGAACAAGCACCCCAACCCCCTGGAATGACGATCATCCGCCTCGGGCATCCGTCAGGCGACGAACGGCGAGGCCCTCGAGCGCAGCCACCGCGAGCAGATCCGGATCGGCCGTTGCAAGCTCATACTCGCCGGCGCAGGCCGCGAGCAGCAGACAGTCGGCGAGCGAGAGCGGGCAGCTTCGCCGGTGGTAGTGGCGGCGGCGAAGTTCCGCTGCCCGCCAGGCCTGGCGAGCGGTCACCGACAGCACGGTGATCGGTCCGACAAGCAGCGGCTCGATGAGCTCACGCAGGCGCTCCGGCGGCACGCCATCGACCCGGCCCAGCACGTCGATGGCCTCGGCCAGGTTCACCGCTGCCATCCCCACTCCGCCGCGAAGCAACTCCTCCACCTCCGGGGCGGCCGGCTCATCCTTGAGCAGCGCCACCAAGCCGAAGGCGTCAAGCAGGATCAGCGGCGCCGGCTCCGAGCGGCGTCCTCGTCACGGCGGGCGATCCCGCGCAGATCGGCGCTCGAGCGCCCGCCGAGCGACCCGCGCGCAGCGGCGATGGCGTCAATCGCCGCCGGGCGAAGGACGATGCGGTCGCCCTGGTCCTCGAGCTCGAGCTCACGCGTGCTCCAGCGCCGGCGCACCTCAGCCGGAATCGAGACCTGCCCTCCCGCTGTGATCCGAAGCCTCATGGCGCACAGGATACCTCATGAACGCCATTCATGAGGCGGCCGCGGACCCGATGCCTCGGCTCGCGAGGAGAGTAGACCGACAGTCTGGTCTGCAGCTGCGGCCCGGAGACCGTCTGCACCGCCCGGTAGCGTCTCCCCAGTGTGCGGGTGACCGGTGTTCGAGGGAAGGGGCGACCGATGACCAAGCGTGCCCTGCCGCGATGCCTCATGTCGCGCGCACTTTGGTCGGCTGAGCCGCGTGACCGACGGCGCTGAGGAACCGCTCGGCACCGTCAGCGAGTTCGCGCACCACGTCGGCTGCCGAGACGACCGCCGTCACGGCGCCCACCGACTGGCCGGCATAGAGCGCCATCGCCTCGATCTGCCCGCGGGTGGCGCGGTCGGGCGGTCGGACCGCGAAACGGGGAATCGGGAAGGCTTCGCCGTCCCCGGCGACGTCCCCCACGAACTCGTCGTCGAGGGCTTCGGCGGCTTCCAGTGCGGCACGCAGGACCCGGTGCGGAGCGCCGGGCCACCACACCGAATAGGCCTCGGTCACGACAGTGTCAGCCGCCCCCGCGGCGACCAGGGCCTGCTGGTAACTGGGGTGGGCTCCGGACTCCACGGTGGCGACGAAGCGGGTGCCGATCCGGGCCGCGGACGCGCCGGCCGCGAGGACCGCGGCGACCCCGCGGGCGGTTCCGATGCCCCCGCCGGCGACGACAGGGACGGCGACGGCGTCGAGGACCGCGTCGAGGAGCGGCAGGAGGCCGATCGTGCCCCGCACATGGCCGCCGGCCTCGATGCCCTGGACGACGATCAGGTCGCACCCGGCGTCGGCCGCGGCGAGGGCCTCGTCCCTGGAGCCCACCTGCCAGGCCGCTAGGGCACCCGCATCGTGGGCGACGCCGACGAGCACCGGGTCCGGCTGGCTCCAATACCACTCCACGAGAGGGACGCGGGGCGCAACGGCATCGAGAAGGGCACGGTCGAAGAACGGCATCAGGAAGTTCACGCCGAACGGCTTCCCCGGCGCTGCCCGCAGCACGGCGTCGATGTCGGCGGCGAGGTCGGTGGCGTTGGCCGTGAGCATCCCGAGGCCCCCGGCGTTGGAGACGGCGGCCGCCAGCGCGGGGGTGGAGGCACCACCCATCCCGGCCTGCTGGACGGGTACCTCGCAGCCGACCAGCGCGGTGAATCGGGTGGTGATGCTCATGCGATCCGCCTTGTCGCCTGGGTCAGGTCAAGTCCCGCCGCTCATCGGAACACCGATCACGGCCTCGATCAACCGTAGTGTCAGGAATGTCCGCCTGCCCCGCCGGGAGGCGTCCGAGGGCCGCCTGAACCGGGTCGAGCGCGATCTGACCCGGCCGCGTCGTGCTGGCGCGCAGCGAACCGAGGGTCTCGGATAGCGTCCGTAGGATCTTCGCCATCCGCGGAATCTCGATGATGAGTTGCAGGCGGCGGCGGTATGAGTGCTCTCCCCGACGACCCCGGCCATCTGGTGCGCTGGGGCGGGCGCCGGAAGCTTCCAATGAGTCCGGCGACTTCATCGCACGCCGCACAGACGGCGACTATCTCGAGGACGTCCTGCGCGCCGCCGCCGCCCACGCGCGGTGCCTCACGGGATCGGTGGACCGCGATCGATGAGAGCCGGGGCGCGGCCCCCTGATCGTGGCCCTCGCCGACGGCGGCACGCTCCGCGCCGACGCCGTTGTACTGGCGGTCGGCAACGCGACGCCGTCCCCGCCGGACGCGCTCGACGCAGCCGCGCTCACCCATCCGGCCCACCTCCCGGAACCCCTGGCACTCCAACGTGGCCGATCTCATCGCGGACGGCCTGCCGGTCGCGTGCATCGGGACCGGCCTGGCGGCGATCGACATCGCCCTCGCAGCGACCGCCGCCGCCGACTCGACGGTCGTCCACCTCATCTCCCGCCACGGGCTCCTGCCCCCTGCCCCACGGCGGGGTCCCCCACCCCCCCGCCGACCCGGAGCTGCTGGACGCGCTGGTCGCGCCGCACAGCCACGGGGAGCCGCTGGCCCTGCGCACGGCCCTGCGGCGGCTGCGCGCTGAGGCTCGCACGCCGGATAGGGAACCGGCGAACCGTGGTCGATGCCTGCCGCCCGCATACGGCCAGCTGGTGGGCGCGGGCCTCAGCCTGCCCGACCGCCAGCGCTTCCCCCACCCGCTGCAGCGACCCGCTGGTACGCCACCTGATCGCGGATCGGCGCGGCGCTGCGGATGGGCTTTGCGAGGGACGAGCACGGCGCCCTGCTGGACCCCGACGGCGTGCCAAGCCGGTCGCTGTTCACGATGGGGCCGACGCGCCGGGGCCATCTCCTCGAGAGCACGGCCATCCCGGAGATCCGGCTCCAAGCGCGCGACCTGGCTCTCCTCCTGGAGCGGCTGCAGTCACCGGAGCTGGCGACGGACGCCCGGCGGGCCGGGCACGCCGGACCGCTGCCGTCGGGCGCCGGAGCCACGGCCCCTCGCACCGTCCGGTGAACGTGCTTCATGTGCGGCCATGACCGACGTCACGGCCGCGTCCGCGACCTACTCAGCGGTCACCTCCGTGCCGGCGGCCCGCGCCGTCGACCCTCCCGTCAGCCGATCTTCTCGGCCAGCTCGACGATGATCCCCTCCGGGCCGCGGACGTAGCAGAGCCGGTAGCTGCCCCCATAGGCCACCACCTCGCCGACGAGTTCCGCGCCGTGGGCTCGCAGGTCGGCGACGGCGGCGTCGATGTCGTCGACGGCGAAGGTGACGTGGCGGATGCCCGGCGTGTTCGCCGGCGCGCCCTGGTCGCCGCCCGAACCCGCCGGCGAGTGGAACTTGATCAGCTCGAGCCGCCCGTGGCCGTCCGGGGTCTGCACGAACGCGAACTCCGACCGGACGTCCTCGAGCCCGACGATGCGGTCCACAGGGCGGCCCTCGACCACCCCTCCGCCCCGGTGCTCGAGTCCGAGCGCGACGAAGAAGGCGATCGCGGCCGGGAGGTCATCGACGACGATGCCCACGTGGTCCATCCGCTCCACGGTCATGGGCTCGATGCTAACGACGCGCCGGCGGCCCATGACGGATGGGAGGCACCGCGCATCGTCGCCGTCATCCGCTGATTGGCGCCGCCGGCCCCGCAACCGCCACGGCCCGCCGGTGGGGGTCGATCTCCTCCCAGACGACATCAGCCAACGGCGCGTCACCCGGCACCCGGTGCTCCGCGCCCCGGTAGGCGGCGACGGCAGCGGTCGCACCGGCGTTGACCTCCTCGCCGAACGCGCTCAGGTCGGGTGTGCCGACCCGCCGTTCGCGGAGGCCCCGAAGCCCCATCGGCCGTCCGGCTGGCGGCTGGCAGTGGGAACCGTCCGAATGGAGCTCCAGGACGTGAAGCGGTTCGACTCCGGGGTGGTGCTGCTCACCTATCTCCCAGCGTGACGTCGCAGACGTAGGCGCGCAGGGGTGAACTGCCGCCGATGGGGTCGCTCGGCTGCTGGCGCAGCACGCCGTTCAGGTTGGCGCTGTCCGGGCCGACCAGCGGGTAGGCGGGCAGCCCCAGCTCGTCGCAGCCCTGCCACCAGCCGTGCTGACCGCAGACGACCCCGGGGTCCAGGGTGCTGTTGAGCTTCGCGCGCGCCCGGACGCTGCCGTGCGGCGTCGTCACGCGGACCCAGTCCCCGGCCGCGATGCCGCGCGCCCGCGCCGTCTCCGGGTGGATCTCCACCTGTGGATCGGGCTGACCGCGCCGCAGGCTCGCCACGTTGCGGTGCTGGCTCTCGCAGAACCGCAGCAACTTCGCGCAGGTGAGGACGAGGGGGAACTCGGCTGCAAGGTCCGGGCGCGACCGTGGACTGACCCTCGGCTCCTCGAAGGCCGGGAGCGGCGAGTGGCCGTGCTCGGCGAGCGCCTCGGAGTACAGCTCCACCACGCCGCTGGGCGTGCGGAAGCCTCGCGGCGCGTCGCCGTCCAGGATGGCGTGCTTGCGGTGCCGCGTGGCGAGCGGCACGCGGACGCCCTCCGGCGCCGCGCGCAGCTGCTCGAGCGACACGCCGGACGGGGCCAGGCGATGGCGGAGGCCGGCGTCGACGTCGCCGTCCCAGAAGTGCCCTCCGAGCCCCAGCCGCGCCGCCAGCGCGAAGACGATCTGGACGTCGGAGAGCGCCTCGCCCCGAGGAGGGACGACCGCGGCGCGCAGCTGGACGAGAGACTGCGCCTCCTGGCTCACCTCGAATCCCATGCGCAGGGCCTCCACCTCGAACGGCGCCGCGACGGGCAGCACGACGTCGGCGAGCTCCGCCGTGGGGCTCATGAACAGGACGCAGTGCACGAAGAACTCGAGTGCGGCCAGCGCGGCCTGCCCCCGGGCGCTGTCCCCGTGGGCGACGACGAAGTTGGCCCCGAAGTTCACCAGCCCCCGAGCCCGGTACGGCTCGCCGTCCAATGCCGCCGCGTAGAAGTCCTCGCCGGTCACGAACTCGAACCGGGCGGGCCCGAGTGGCCGCCGCTGAAGGCCGATCGCCTTGCCGCGCTGCGCCGGCGGCAGCAGTTCCGCTCCGTCGACCGCGTTGCTCGGCACCGGGGTGAACAGGACGTTGCCGCCGGGCGCGTCGATGCAGCCGGTCAGCGCGTAGAGCACGTTGATCGCGCGGATGGTCTGCGTCGTGCTGCTGTGCTGCTCGAGGCCGCTCCACGAGTAGTACGCGAGCGGGCGCGCCTCCCACAGCGTGCGCGCGGTCCGTTCGATGTCGGCGGCCGCCACGCCGGTGACGGCCTCCGCCTCGCGCGGCGGCATGGAGCGGCACCGCTGGGCCAGCAGGTCGAACGCCGGCCGGCACTCGACGCCGCACACGTCGAACGTGCCCGACAGCGACAGCCCGGCCTCGTCCGCAGCGTAGCCGCGCCGCGCCGGGTCGTACGCTACGGCGGCGGACGTCCTTCCGTTCCACGCGACGAGGTGCGCCGGATCCCCGTCCGCGGCGACCTCGCTCGCGCGGAGGAACCGGCCGGTGTCGGTCCGCACGAGGAGCGGCGCGTTCGTCCACCGCCGGACGAACGCCTCGTCGAACCAGCCGCGCTCGATCATCACGTGGGCGAGCGCGAGCGCCAGCGCCGCGTCGGTGCCCGGACGGACCCGCAGCCAGTGATCGGCCTCGCTCGCCAGACCGACGCGTCGCGGGTCGACGACGACGAGGCGCGCGCCCCGCTTGAGCGCCGCGACCGTCGCGGTGGCGTGGGTGAGGCGCGCGAGCGACGGGTTGTAGCCCCAGAACAGGATGCAGCCCGCCTCGTCGAGGTCCGGCAGGAAGACGCCGGGCACCGGGGCGCCGAACGTGTACTGCGACGCCAGGAACCGGCCCCACCCGCACAGCTCCATCGAGGCGCAGAGGTTCGGGCTGCCGAACGCGCGCCTCAACCTCATGATCCAGTCCATGGAGTCGCTGATGGCCGTCGTCGACGGCGAGCTCGCTCCGAAGACGACGCTCTCCGGCCCGTGCTCGTCCGCGAGGGCGCGGAGCCGTGTCGCGACGGTGTCGAGCGCCTCGTCCCAGCTGATCCGCTCCCAACCCGGATCCGCGGCCCCCTTGGCCCGCGTGCGCCTCAGGGGGTGCAGGAGGCGGTCCGGATGGGCGGCGATGTCCGGGGCCGCCTTCCCCTTGACGCACAGCGCGCGGCCGGTGGGGTGCGAGGGATCCGGCTCGAGCGCGGCGAACCGGCCCTCGATGACGGTCGCCCTCGCCCCGCAGGCGGACACGCACATCGGGCAGAACGTCGCCACCTGCCGCCTGTCGTGCACTCCGTTCACGGCCCCTCCGAGGCCGCCATTGTCGTTCAGGCGGACGGTTTCGGGCAACCCGTCGCGACGAGCTCCCGCCGCTGGCGTGAGAGACTCGTCGGGCGTCTCGCCCACGCGACGAGGAGGGAGCCCTGCATGGCGCATTGGACCCGCATCGCGGGCGTGGTGACGCGCGGCGACGCGCCGGTCGACCGCGCCTATGTCACGGTCCGCGACACCGCCGGCAACTTCACCGGCGAGCGGCGTACCGAGGTGGGCGGAGAGGGGCGGTTCGCGTTCCACCTAGGACCGGGCCGCTGGGTGCTCGAGGCGGTGGCCGCGGGGAGCGAGCTCGTACGGCGGGAGGTGGAGCTGGCGCCGGGCGAGGAGGCCGAGGTCCGGATCGAGCTCTCCTGATGCCGCGGCGACGTCGACAACGTCGCGAACGGGTCCGTCTTCAGGATCGTGGGAGAGGGGCCGCGACCGAGCTCAGGTGATCCGCGCGGAGGCGGGTCGGCTCGTCCTGGCGAGCACGTCGCCGTTGCCGGAGAAGGCGGCGCGGATCGCGAGCGCGCCGGCGCGGCCGACGCGTCCGCGGTCGCGCAGCCTCAAGGCGGGTGGTTGCCGCGCAGCTGCCGGCGCGCAGCACCAGCTGCGCGCGCGGTGAGGATCGTCCGACTGCCCGCCTTCGCGGTGAAGGTGACCGTCCCGTTCCAGGCCGAGATGAGCGCGGCGCGGGTGACCACCAGGGTGGCGCATGCGTCCGCCGGCAGCCCCGGCAGATCGAGCGCGCGATCTGGAGGCGCACGACCCGCCGGCCGAGGTGCACGTTTCGCGCATACCCGCGCACAAGCCGGAAAGCACGCCGGCGCAATCGGGGCATCGCGCACCGGCCGGCAGCCCCGGCCCGCGGCCGGCGGCGAGCATGGGCTCGACCTCGCGCGCGGGGGCACCCCTACGATCGGCCCGCTGCTCGTCAGCGCGGGCCGCCGGCAACTTGGCAAGGGATGCGGAGTGCCAGGCGATCCGCGCTGAGCTCGCCGCCCGCTACGCGCCGGCCACCGCCAACCGCCACCTGGCCGCGCTTCGGGGCGTGCGCCGGGAGTGCTCCGTCTCGGGCTGATCTCGGCAGAGGAGCTCGCGCGCTCGGCCGACCTTGCCGGCGTGCGCGGCGAGGGGCTTCCCGCCGGCCGCCACGTCTCGGGGCTCGAGCTCCTAGCGCTCTTCCAGAGCTGCGCCCGAGACCCCAGGGCCGCGAGCAGCGCCCGGGACGCCGCGCTCATCGCGG
>JAWVEW010000374.1:0-2838 GCA_033856495.1 Miltoncostaeaceae bacterium
CGAGAGCCGAGCTCCTCGCGGACGCAGGGAGCGGCCAATCGCAGCGCTATGGGCGTGGGCGCGACCGAGGACAACGAGGAGCGATGAGCTCGAAGCCGTCCGACGGGGGGCCTTCCTGGACAGGCCCCTGGGCCGGGGGACCCGCGCCGGTTCCTCAGGCGGCCTCGCCCGGTCGTTCCAGGGGCCTCGGCTGCCCCGCCGTGCCGGCGGCGTCCTGGCCGCCGAAGGTCCCCTCGGCGGCCATGCGAAGCTCCGTGGCCCAGCCGGAGAGCTGGGTGCGCCGGCGGAGCCCGGTCTTCTCCCGGATGCGCTCCAGGTGGTTGTGCACCGTGCGCGCCGAGATGGCCAGCCGCGCCCCGATCTCGCGGTCGGTGAGGCCCTGCACGATCAGGCTCAGGACCTGCTGCTCCCGGGCGCTCAGCCCCGGCGAGAGCTGGGCCGGCGGGGACCCGGCCGCGTCCGGGCCGGCGTGCCGGGCGGGGCCTGCGCCGTCGCGGGCCGCCACGATCGCCCGCCGGATCTCGTCGACGCCCGCCCGCCGGCTCAGGTAGCCGCAGGCGCCGGCGGCGAGCACGGCGCGGACGCTCTTCGCGCTGTCGTCGACCCCCAGGACCACGAACCGGGTCTGGGGCAGCAGCGCGCGCAGGTCGGCGATGCCGCCGAAGCCGGGCACGGCGAGGTCGATGAGGACCACGTCGGGAGCCAGCGCGCGGGCGCGCTCCAGCGCGTCGGGGCCGTGATCGGCGTCGCCGACCACCACGATCGGCGCCTGGTCGAGGGCGACCGCCAGACCCGCGCGCATGAGCGGGAAGCCGTCGACGATCAGCAGCCGGATCGCGCCCGGCAGCCGGCCCGCGGACGTCCTCCGCGTCAGCCCCTCGCGATCGGCGGCGACGGTGGTCACGGATCCATTAGGCGGTGCGCCGCATGGCCCGTCAAGCGGCTGGGGTCGGGTCCGGGCCACGGCGGCCCCCGGGCGCCGGCGCCGGTCGGACCCGGTAGCGTGTCCGCCACAGGCGAGGGCTGGGGGCTCGGGTGGACGAGGATCTGGCGCAGGCGATCATGGCGGCCCTCCGCAGGGCGCGGGAGCCGGTCCTGGAGCCCGTCCTCTACGAGCGGGTCGCGCATGAGGGGGGCGATCCGGCTCCGGAGCGGTTCCTCGCGGTCCTCGAGCGGCTGCTCGTGGACGGACACGTGCGGCTGTCGGTGGAGCACGAGACGCCCGTGCGCGTGCGGCCTCCGTTCCAGCCGCGCTACTACCGTCCAGACAAGTAGCCCCCGGCCCGGCGCGACAGGACGGAGCGCCGGTGCGCGTGGTGATCGTGGGCGGCGGGCTTGCGGGACTGACGCTCGCCAGGCTCCTCCGGCAGCGGGGGATGGAGCCCGCGGTGCTCGAGCGCGAGCCGGCCGGGCGCTGGCTGCCACGGCCCTTCATGCTTCCCTACCACGGATTCGACGCGCTGCGGGCGGCATCGCTCCTCGATGCGGTGCGGGCGATCGGCTGGGACATCGCCCCCGACCGGGACGGCACGCCGGTCGCCGTCGCGGCCGACTTCGTGAGGGTGCTGGGGCTCGTGGCGCACGGCCTTGCGGTGCGGCACGGCCAGGAGGTCACCGGTCTCCTCGAGGAGGGCGGTCGGGTCCGCGGCGTGCGCGCGCGCGACGGCGGCGGGGAGCGGGAGATCCCGGCCGACCTCGTGGTCGCGTGCGACGGGGTCCGGTCTCCGGTCCGGGCGATGGCGGGGCTCGCGGCGGAGCTCATCCCGGACGACGGGGGGCATCTGTCCTTCATGAGCCCGACCATCATCGACCGGCCGTTCGCCATGGCGTACCAGTCCAACGGCCGGCAGGTGGGCCTGCTCGGCTGGCCGGAGGGCTCGGCCGGATGGTGGGACATCGACCGGATGGGCCGTGACGCCGCGATGGCGCCGGGGCTCGCGGCCTTCAAGCGGTCCTTCGCCCGCCTGCTGCCGCCGGCAGCGGCGGCGCTGGAGGGCCTGACGTCCATGGACCAGGTCGTCTATCGCGAGGTGACGGAGGTCCGCTGCCCCGCCTGGTGGCGGCCGGGGGTGGTGCTGATCGGCGACGCGGCCCACTTCCTCGGGCCGGAGGCCGGCATCGGGGCGGGCATGGGACTCGGCGATGCGCTCGCCCTGGCCGAGGCCATCGCCGAGCATCCGGCCGACGCCGACGCCGCCTGCCGGCACTACGAGCACTGGCGCGGCCCGGCGGTCCGCCCCTACGAGACGATCGGCGCCGCCGGCGCCCGGCCCGCCCCGAGGGCGGTTGCGGGGAGGCCGGCGGCCGAGCGCTGGCCGCCGCTCGAGTGAGGCCCCCGACCCTCGACGGGCCCGGCGGGCCCGGGAGCGGCGCGGTCTGACCCGCCCTGGGCGGGCGCTCCCCGCGCCGCCACCGTCTACGGTTCGCGGGACACGTCCTCCGAGACGGGAGCCCTCGTCCACCGACGCGCGCTGCTGGCGGCCCTCGCGGCCGCGTCGCTCCTCCCCGCGGCCCCCGCGGCTGCCGCCGAGCCCGCCTGGCTGGCGCCGACGACCGTCGCCGGGGCGGGGACGGGCGTCGGCGCCCCCCGCATCGCCATGAACGGTGGAGGGGACGCCGTCGCGGTCTGGGTCCGCGGCGGCGCCGATCCGGGAGTGTTCGCGAGCCTGCGCTCGTCGGGGACGGTCGACTGGCCGAGGCCGCAGCGCGTGAGCACGCCGTGCCCGGCGCTCGCGCGGAGAGGCTGCTCGTTCGCCGGCGCCCGCGTCGCGATCGACGACGGCGGCGACGTGGTGGCGGCGTGGGTCAGCGACGTGGGCTCCGGCTCCGGCCCCGGTG
>JAWVEW010000375.1:0-3484 GCA_033856495.1 Miltoncostaeaceae bacterium
GACCCGATCGAGCGCCTCGGTGACGGAGAGATGGGTCACCCGCACCCGCTCCATCGTGCCGTCCGACCGGCACCAGGTGCTCCATCCGGACCCAGCCGGTGCCGTGGTTGACCAGCTGCTGGAGGCGGCCGCGCCGCAGCGCGAGCAGCTGGGTGACCACGCCGAGGAAGTCCTCCGGCACGTCGATCGCGACCCGCTCCACCGGCTCGCTGAGGCGGCCGTCGATCTCGCGCGTGACGACCTGCGGCTTTCCGACCGTGAGCTCGAAGCCCTCGCGGCGCATCATCTCGACCAGGACCGCCAGCTGGAGCTCGCCGCGGCCCTGCACCTCCCAGGCGTCGGGACGGCCGGTCGGCAGCACCCGGATCGAGACGTTGCCGATCAGCTCCACGTCGAGGCGGGCCTTCACCTGGCTGGCGGTCAGCCGGGTGCCGTCCTGCCCGGCGAGCGGCGAGGTGTTGATGCCGATCGTGACCGAGATGCTCGGCTCGTCGATCCGCATCACCGGCAGCGGCCGCGGGTCGTCCGGGTCGGCCAGCGTCTCGCCGATGGTCACGTCGGCGAGGCCGGCAACGCCGATGATCTCCCCGGGGCCGGCCTCCTCGGCATCGACCCGATCGAGCGCCTCGGTGACGGAGAGATGGGTCACCCGCACCCGCTCCATCGTGCCGTCCGACCGGCACCAGGCCACGGTCTGGCCGCGCCGGATCGTTCCGTGGCGGACCCGGCAGAGCGCGAGCCGGCCGAGATAAGGGGAGGCGTCGAGGTTCGTGACGAGCGCCTGCAGCGGGTGCTCGGGGTCGTACGACGGCGGCGGCACGTGGCTCAGCAGGACGTCGAAGAGGGGCTCGAGGTCGGTGCCCTGGTCGGCCGGGTCGAGGGAGGCCCGGCCGGCCTTCGCGTTCGTGTACACGATGGGGAACTCGATCTGGCCCTCGTCGGCGTCGAGGTCGAGGAAGAGCTCGTAGACGGCGTCCACCACCTCGGCGACGCGCGCGTCCGGCCGGTCGACCTTGTTGACCACGAGCACGATCGGCAGCCGCGCCTCCAGCGCCTTGCGCAGCACGAAGCGGGTCTGCGGCAGCGGCCCCTCGCTCGCGTCCACCAGCAGCAGGACGCCGTCGACCATGGTGATGCCGCGCTCCACCTCGCCGCCGAAGTCCGCGTGGCCGGGCGTGTCGATCACGTTGATCTTGACCCCGCCGTGGCGCACCGCGGTGTTCTTGGCGAGGATCGTGATGCCGCGCTCCCGCTCCAGGTCCATCGAGTCCATCACCCGCTCGGCGACGTCCTGGTTGGCGCGGAAGGCGCCGGACTGCCACAGCATCGCGTCGACGAGCGTCGTCTTGCCGTGGTCCACGTGGGCGATGATGGCCACGTTGCGCAGGTCGTCGCGGGTCTTCAGCAGGGCTTCTCCTCGGGCCGGCAGGGCGACCCGCCATGGTAGCGGCTCCGGAGCCGCCGGCCTCCGCCGGGAGAGAGCTGCCTAGCGGCGCCCCGCGAGGGCCGCGGCGTCGGCCCGCGCGAGCATGGCGTCGAGATCGCGCCAGAGATCCTCGACGTGCTCGATCCCCACCGAGAGCCGGATCAGGTCCTCCGGCACCTCGAAGCCCGAGCCGGCGAGGGAGGCGTGGGTCATGGCGCCCGGGTGCTCGATTAGGCTCTCGACGCCGCCGAGGCTCTCGCCCAGCGTCCACACCCCGGTGTCGGCGAGCGCCGCGTCGGCCGCGGCCCGGCCGCCGCGCACGCGGAAGGAGATCATGCCGCCGAAGTCCCGCATCTGGCGCGCGGCGGCCCCGTGGCCGGGGTGGGAGGCGAGCCCCGGGTAGATCACCTCCTCCACCGCCGGCGACTCCGCCAGCCGCGCGGCGATGAGGCGGGCGTTGGCGCAGTGGCGCTCCATGCGCACGGCCAGCGTCTTGGCGCCGCGGAGGGTGAGGAAGCAGTCGAGCGGCCCCGGCACGGCCCCGATCGCGTTCTGGAGGAAGCGCAGGCGCTGGGCGAGGCCGTCATCGCTCGTGCCGACGAAGCCGCCGATCACGTCCGAGTGGCCGCCGACGTACTTGGTGGTCGAGTGCACGACGACGTCGGCGCCCAGCGCCAGCGGGGTCTGCAGGTAGGGGCTCGCGAAGGTGTTGTCCACGACCACCAGGGCGCCCGCCTCCCGAGCCAGGGCGGCGACGGCCGCGATGTCCACGATCTTGAGCAGGGGGTTGGTGGGGGTCTCGATCCAGACCAGGGCGGCCCCGCCGGCCAGGGCGGCGCGCGCGGCGTCGGGGTCGGCGAGGTCAGCGTACCCGAATCGGTGGCCCTTGGGCTCGTAGACCCGGGAGAAGATCCGGTAGGTGCCGCCGTAGACGTCGTTCACGGCCACGATCCGGTCGCCCGGCGCGAGCAGCTCCAGCACGGCGGCGATCGCGCCCATCCCGGAGGAGAAGGCGAGCCCGTGGCGGGCCCCCTCCAGCGAGGCGAGGCACGCCTCGAGCGCCGTCCGGGTGGGGTTGATCGTCCGCGCGTAGTCGTGCCCCCCGCGCATCCCTCCGACGCCGTCCTGAGCGTATGTGGACGTCTGGTAGATCGGCACGTTGACGGCGCCGGTCAGCGGGTCGGGATCCTGGCCGGCGTGGATCGCCCGGGTCTCGAACTCCATCCGCTTACCGGCGATGGGCCAGGAACTCGAGCAGGTCGGCGCGCGTGAGCACCCCCACCGCCGTGCCGCCGTCCTCGACCATGACGGCGGGCTGGCCCTGCAGGTCGCCGTAGATGTCCTCCAGCCGGCACTCGACGCCGATCAGCGGGAGCGGCGCCGCCATGATCTCGCCGACGCTGAGGCCCAGCGCGTCGGCGCCGTCCCGGAAGACACGGTCGAGCAGCTCCCGCTCGCGAATCGAGCCGACGATGTCCTGGGGGGCATAGCGCTCGCCGTTGCGCTGCCGGACGACCGGCATTTGGGAGATGCCGTAGCGCTGCAGCAGGTCGATCGCCTCGCCGATGCGCTGGCCGGCGGCGACGGCGATCACCGACGGGATGTGGGGCTCCTCGAGGTGCTTGGCGTGCAGCAGCTGGGCGACGGTGGTCGGCGCCGGCGCGCGGGCGAGCAGGCCGTGGTCGAGCATCCACTCGTCGTCGAAGAACTTGGAGAGGTACGAGCGGCCGCCGTCCGGGAGGATCGTGAGGACGGTCATGCCGGGGTCGAGCTCCCCAGCGACCTGGATCGCGGCGTGCAGGGCCATGCCCGCGGAGCCGCCCACGAGGATCCCCTCGGCGCGCGCCAGCTGCCGGGCCGTGCAGAACGCGTCTCGGTCGGACACCTGGATCCAGCGGTCCACCAGGCTCGGGTCGAAGGTGGTGGGCCAGAAGTCCTCGCCGACGCCCTCGATCAGGTACGGGCGCACCTCGGCGCCGGAGTAGATCGAGCCCTCGGGGTCCGCGGCCACGATCTGCAGGCTCGGATTCCGCTCCTTCAAGAAGCGCCCCGCGCCGG
>JAWVEW010000376.1:0-6261 GCA_033856495.1 Miltoncostaeaceae bacterium
CAGACGGTCGTGGTCATCGTCGGCCTCCGAGGACTCGATCAGGTGTCGTCCGTGCCATGCCCGTGCATCGGGGCGGTGGTCACAACCTGATCGCCGGCGGGCGCGTGGCAAGGCCGGGCGCGGGCCCGGCCCCGCTGATCCTCATTGCCCGCCGCAGCCCGGGCGCTGAGCGGCCGCCACGTTCACACACTTCTTGTGATCCGCTCGCCTCTGGCGCGCGACCCTCAGGGGCCCCAGATGTGTTGAGAGAGGGTGACCCAATGCCCCGGCACGACGAGCGCGTCGACTCGGCGCCGGCGGTCTTCGAACCGCCGGGGACCGTCGGGGTGCTGATGGGCATCACGAACGCCCGTCACCACGCCGCGGGGCGCGCACATCGGCAAGGGCCGACGCGGGCCCGCAGCTCCATGGTGGGGTCCGACATGCTCGTCTTCGTGAGCCGCGACGATCGGGCGCCGGGCGAGCTGACCCTGCTCGACAACGGCGACGAGCGGCTCGTGCACGCGCTGCGCGAGGGCTTCCGCAAATGCGCGCCTGCGGCCGGACATCGCGACCGAGGTCCTCCTCGCCCCCGAGAGCGGTGGTCGAGTCGAGCACCAGATGTGGGAAGCGTCGTGACGCGGGGACGAGGCGTCACGGTCCGTTGTCCGGCATCCGGGTCGGCGCTAGCGTCGATCCATCGCCGTCGACGACCTCACCGCGGTTCACGACGCCGCCGCGCAGTACCGGGACGACCGGGCGCGTGCCGAGATGGCGCTCCTCCTGCTGCGGAACACGGCCTGCAAGGCCTACAACGACGGCAGCACCCCGGAGGAGATCGCCGAGGCCTGCGGCTGGAGCGTGGAGCAGGTCCTCGACCTGCTCCAGCTGTGCTGAGACGGCCGCCGCAGCACTCCGCCGCGGCAGCGGGCAGCTCCCGGCGGACCACCACGGGCGCCGTGTCGTCGCGCAGCCCGAGGTAGACGGGGGCGCGCAGCCGCCCGTCGGCGGTCCACTCCGCGAACGACACCTCGCAGACCAGCACGGGCTTCACCCAGGTCACCCTGCGTGACGCCCGCCGCAGCTCGGGCGGGATCTCACGCAGCGGCGGGTCCTCGCGGACGAGCGGTTGCAGGCGCGAGAGCAGCCGATCGATCTCGTCGCGTCCGAATCCCGTGCCGCAGTTGCCGACCCAGCACAGCCCGCCGGCGTCGTTCACCGCCAGCACGAGCGCGCCGAGGGCCTCCCGGGCCCCGCGGCCGCGCGTGTAGCCGACGACCACGAACTCCTGGCGCAGCCGGGCCTTGGACTTCTGCCAGTCGCCGGTCCGCTTCCCCGGCCGGTAGGGGGAGCCGGCGCGCTTGGAGATCACTCCCTCGAGCCCCTGCTCCGTCGCGGCGGCGAAGAGCGCCCGGCCGTCGTCGAACGTGCGCGAGAGCCGCACCACCGGGTCGTCCGGCTCGATCAGGTCCTCCAGCAGCCGCCGCCGCTCCCGCAGCGGCCGCTCCAGCAGCGGCACCCCCTCCAGCTCCAGCAGGTCGAAGACGTAGTAGACGAGCCGGCCCCGCGAGCGCTGGAGGAGCGAGAAGCGCGGCAGGCCATGCTCGTCGAGCGCGCAGACCTCGCCGTCGAGGACGCAGTCGGGCGTGAGGACCGCCCAGTCGAGCCGCCGCGCCACCTCCCGGAACCGCTCGGTCACGTCCTGGCGCCGGCGGCTCCAGAGCTCCGGGTCGCCCGCGTTCAGGCGCGCCAGCACCCGGTAGCCGTCCCACTTGATCTCGTGCAGCCAGCCGCTCTCGAGCGGAGGCTCGTCGACCAGCCGGCAGAGCATGGGCAGGTACCGCTCGTCCGGCCAGGGCCGTCCGTCCGGCTCGCGCTTGCGGATGAGGAGCCAGTTCTGCTCGTCGCCGCCCAACCGGGCCGGCACGAGCGCCCAGCGACCGCGCAGGCGCTCGCCCTCCAGGCGCACGCTGAGGGACCCGTCGGGGCGCTCGGCGAGCAGCTCGTAGGTGCCCCGGTCCCAGATCCGCACCCGCCCGGCGCCGTACTCGCCGTGCGGGATCTGGCCCTCGAAGCTGGCGTAGGAGAGGGGATGGTCCTCCACGCGCACCGCCAGGCGCCGGCTGCCCGGCCGCATCGGGATGCCCTTCGGCACCGCCCAGCTGGCGAGCGCGCCCGCGCGCTCCAGGCGCAGGTCGTAGTGGAGGTTGCGCGCTGCGTGGCGCTGGACGACGAAGATCGGGCGTGCCTGGGCGGGCGCCTCGCTCTCGAAGGGCTCGGGGGTCCGCTCCGGATCGCGCTTGCGCCGGTACTCCGCGAGCTGTGGCGAGGTCGGCGTCGTGCACAGGGAGTGCTCGGTCGGGGGCGTGGGTCAACCCGGCCTTGACCGCGCCCCCCGGCGAATCAGTGGCTCATGGGCGGCACGGACGCCGACGAGTGCCGACATCCCGGGAGGTGACCGTGACCCAGCCGCTCGTCCTGCAGATCGTTCTCGGCAGCACCCGGCCCACGCGCCTGGCCGACCTCGTTGCCCCCTGGGTGTTGCGGCGGGCCCAGGACCACGGCGCGTTCGAGGCGGAGCTGATCGACCTCCGCGAGTGGGACCTCCCCATGTTCAGCGAGTACCCGGGCTCCATCGGGGACTTCAGCGACCCCGCCTACTCGGCGCCGATCGTCAAGCGCTGGAACGCGAAGATCACGGGGGCAGACGCCTACCTCTTCGTCACGCCCGAGTACAACCACAGCGTCCCCGGAGTGCTCAAGAACGCGATCGACAGCGTCTTCGTCAGCTTCGGCTTTCGCAACAAGCCGTCCGCCGCGGTCGGGTACAGCGTCGGGATCGCCGGCGGGAGCCGGGCGGTCGAGCACCTGGCGCACATCATGATCGAGATGGAGGCGGCGCCGCTGCGCAACAGCGTCCTCCTCCCCAGGGCGGCGGAGGCGTTCGACGAGGACGGCGATCCGCTCGACCACGCGAGCGAGGTGGCCCTGCAGATCGTGCTGGACGATCTGGAGTGGTGGGGCCGGACGCTGCGCGCGGCCCGACGGGAGGGCGAGCTCCAGCCGGGGTACGTCCGGATGATGGCGGCCCTGGGCGCGCTCGTGGACTGAGCCGTGACCGGACGGTGCGCGACGCCGCTGGGGGCGCTGCTCCGGGGGGTCGTCGCGGGGGCGGCGGGGACGGCGGTCATGGATCTCGTCCAGTTCGCCCGCTCGCGGGCGGGCGGCGGCGAGCAGGGGCTGCTCGAGTGGGAGTTCTCCGCGGGCGTCGCGGACTGGGACTCGGCGCCCGCGCCCGCCCAGATCGGGAGACGCCTGGTCGAGGGTCTCTTCCAGGTCGAGCTTCCCGATGACCGGGCCGCGCTCACCAACAACGTCGTGCACTGGGCGTACGGGATGGGATGGGGCGCGCTCTTCGGCCTCGTCGAGGGCGGCCTGTCCGCACCGCGCGCTCGCCACGGCCTCGTCCTCGGCGCGCTGGTGTGGCTGAGCGGGTACGTGGTGCTCCCCGCGGCGAAGCTCTACGAGCCGATCTGGAGGTACGACGTCCCGACGCTTGCGAAGGACCTCGGCGCGCATCTCGCCTACGGCCTTGGCACCGGCGCCGCCTACCGCGGCCTCGCGCGCTGACGACCGCCTCGGTTGACGTGGGTCGCCCGGCGATCAGGGGGAGGGCCGTGGTCGATGCATAGCGCCATCCCTCGCCCGGGCGGGCCTGCGGTCGTCGGATACGACGGATCCGCCGCCGCACGGCGGGCGGTGCGCGAGAGCGCTCTTCTGCTGGCGCACCGGGCGGCGCTCGTCGTCGTCGTCGTCCGGGAGGCCGGTGCGGCGTTCGAGGCGATCGCCCTGCGCGCGCTGGATCCGCCTGCCGCGCCGATCGACGTCGGGGCCGCGCTCGTGGTCGAGGACGCGCTGCACGAGGGCGCCCGGCGGCTGGCACGGCAGGGGGCCGCCCTGGCCCGCGAGGCCGGCGTCCAGGCCGAGGCGCTCGCGGTGGCCCAGGAGGGGACGGTGGCGGAGACCCTGATCCGCCTCGCCCGCCACCGCGCCGCCGTGGCGCTGGTGCTGGGGGCGCACGGCCACGGCACCCTGCGCGAGCTGACGCTGGGGAGCACGACGCGGGAGGCGCTGCACCGGGCGCCGTGCCCGGTCGTGGTGGTCGGCGCGACCGGCTAGCCGGAGCCGCGGACCACTGCCCTCGTGTTCGGCCTCCCCGACGCGGTTCGAGCGTGCCTGTTCGACCTGGACGGTGTGCTGACCCGGACGGCCGTCGTCCATGCCGCCGCGTGGCGGACGATGTTCGACGAGTACCTGCGCGGGCAGAGCCGCTGCACCGGCGAGCCCTTCGTCTCCTTCGGGCAGTCCGACTACGACCGCTACGTCGACGGCATGCCGCGCAATGCCGGGGTGCGCTCATTCCTCGTCTCGTGGGGGATCGCCCTGTCCGAGGGCGGCGTGCACGACCCCCCTGGAGCCGAGACGGTGACAGGGCTCGGGGAGCGCAAGAACGATCCGGTGCGCCGGATGATCGCCGAGCAGGGGATCGAGGCCTATGAGGGCTCGGTGCGCTACGTCCGCGCGGTGCGGGCCGCCGGCCTGCGCACCGCGGTGGTCGAGGACTAGCTGGCCGGCGTCACGGCCGGCCGGGCGGGCGGCTTCGGCTTCGTCGTCGGCGTCGACCGCGTCGGGCAGCGCGACGCCCTGCTGGCGCACGGCGCCGACGTCGTCGTGAGCGACCTCGCGGAACTGCTGGAGGACGCTCCGCCACCAGGCGGCGCCGGCGCCGGTTCCGGCCGGGCGACCGCTTGACCGCCACCTCGGGCCGATCAGGGAAGGCCATCGACGAGGACCGCGGATCGAGGAGGAGATTCGATGATCAGCTCGTTCAGCCTGGCCCCCTTGCAGGAGCTCGAGAGGGTGCGACATGAGGTCAGCCGCCTCCTGGGCGGGTGGGACCGGCCGAGCCGGGAGCCGGACGGGGCCAACCTCGTCCGTCCGGCGATGACGGTGCGGGAGCGCGAGGACGGCTACGAGCTCACCTTCGACGTGCCCGGCGTGACGGCGGACGACATCGAGATCGAGGCCAACGACCGAAACCTGCGCATCCGCGCGGCGCGCGGCGGCCCCGGGCAGGCCTTCTACATCCGATACGAGCGCGTGCTGATGCTTCCGGACGACATCGATCCGGAGGGGATGGAGGCCGAGTTCCGCAACGGCGTCCTCCACCTCAGCATCAAGAAGCGGGCGCAGTCGGGATCCCGCCGTATCGAGGTGAGGGGCGCGCCGGCGCTGGCGGGCGATCGGACGGGCATCGATCCGGAGACGATGGGCCTGCACCAGACGGACGGCCTGCGCGGCTCCGGATCGCCCCCCGACTACTTCGGCCGCCCGGACCGGGCCGAGCGTGACGCCCTGGCCGGCACCAGGTAGCAGGAGGACGCTGCACGCTCGCGGAGCCCCGGTCAGCGGCAGCCGGGCTCCGCGAGCGAGGGGCTGGGGGCGGGACCATTCCTCGGCTCACCCGCGTGCTGGCCGTGGACGTCGGGCACCCGCATCAAAGGTCAGCGAGGCCGTCCAGCATGCGGGCCAGGGCCATCTCCCCCTCCCGGGTCTGGAATCCCCGCTCCAACGCGGCCCCGATGCGGCGCTGCGCCTTGGGGTCGCGCACGGTCTCGGCGAAGAGATCGGAATCTCGGCGGAAGTCCTCGGCCGGCGCGAGCGCGATCGCGTTGACGCGGTCCTTGAGCGCGGCGGCGGCGGCGGCCGGGAACGCGGCGATCCGATGGGCGAGCGAGCTGACGAAGTCGCCCAGCGCGTCCGCGGGCAGCGCCCGGTTGATCCAGCCGTACCGCTCGGCCAGGTCCGCGTCGTAATCCTCCGCGCCGAGCAGGACCTCGAGCGCCCGGGCGCGGCCCATCAGGCGCGTGAGGTGCTGGACGGCGCCCCCGCCCGCGAGCAGGCCGAATCCCGCCTCCGGCTGACCGAAGATGGCCGACTCCCGCGCGGCGAAGCACATGTCGCACGCCAGCGCGAACTCGCTGCCGGCACCGCGCACGCGCCCTTCGATCTGCGCGATCGTGACGAGGCGGCTTGAGCTCAGGTGGCGGAAGAGGAGGGCGAGCGACGGCTCGCCGGTCAGCTTCGCCGCCTCCGCCCGGTACTCGCCGATCCGGGTCACGTCCACATGCGAGATGAAGTAGTCCGGATCGGCGCTCGTGAACACGAGCACGCGGATGGCCTTGTCGGCCTCGGCGCGCTGGATGAGCGAGACCAAGTCGC
>JAWVEW010000377.1:0-5238 GCA_033856495.1 Miltoncostaeaceae bacterium
GCGCCAGCGGCCATGACCTTCGGGTCATCTTGCGACGCTACAGCGATACCTGGCCTGCTCACCAGCGCCGGCCGCGCCAAGGGAGGTTCGCGGCGGAAGGTCCAGCGCGCACCGCACCGGCGCGCCAGTCGGGTCAAAAAATGTGTTACAACCGTACACAGGAGATGGCGCGTGAGCGGTTCGATCCTGACCTGCTGGACCCTGGCTCTTCGGGGAGCCGGTCTTCTTCCCCGCCGCGGAGAAGGGCGAGGCCGACTGGCTGATGGTCGCGGAGGTGGCCGGTCACGGCCTGGTGGTGGTCCCCCTCGCTCCCCTGTCCAGCGGCGACCCGCGGCGGTGTCGTCCGATCGGCATCTACCGCCCGAACATGGACCTCGTCGAGCGCTACCGAAGGGAGGTGAGCACATGAACGACGCTGAGCGCGACGCAGCCCGCTTCGCCCACTACGACGAGGCGGCCAACCTTGAGCCGGCGCCGGGGCCCGCCCGGAAGCTGAAGCGGCCGCCGCGGCCGTCCCTGAGCGAGTACGTCCCGATCCGCCTGAGCCCGGAGGCCCTGGCCGCCGTCAAGCATCACGCCGACCAGGACGGAATCACCGTGAGCGCTTGGATCCGCCGAGCCGTCGACAGGGAGCTCGGGCGGACGCCCAAGCCCCGACGGCGCTCGGGACAGGCCCAGCCGCTGATCACCGAATCCATCGAGCGGGTGATCGCCCAGCTCATCGAGATCCAGCGAGCGGCCGGCGCGACCGCCAAGCGCCACCTGCGCCCCAAGCAGCGCGCATGAGGAGAACCATGCAGCAACACGTGATCGAGCGAGTCTTGAGGAGCAAGGCGCTGGTGCGTGACGTCGCCACGTCCGAGGTCGACTACCGGACGCTGCGGCGCGCCATGGGCGAGGAGGTGGCCGAGGCCGTCTACATCACCGGCTGCGCGCGGGGGCAACGGGGCTGGCGCGCCCGACGGCGAGCCGCCCAGCGCGAGCCTCCTCCGGCGCCCTGGCGGATCTTTTTTCCAGACCACCCCTTCCAGTCACCGGGCTGGCGCCAGGAGTGCCAGCGGCGGCGGCCGGGTGAGGTGGCCGCTGGTCAGCTCACCCGGCCGTGTCATGTCAGGCGCCTGTTGAGACTCCGGCCCGGCAGCCGTCAGATCGAGGAACCCGGCAGGACCCCGGCCACGCAGGGCGAATAGCCGGCGATGGTTACCCCGCCTCGACAATGGCGCCTTGGACCGTGCCGGGCACGTGTCCGTCATGCAGGCCGCCCAGATCGCCGGCGTGAGCGAGCGCACCATCCGGCGTGCGCTGCAGGATGAGCGCCTGCCCGGGGCGGTCATGGTCGACGGGCGCTGGCACATCCCCGTGGGCGCGCGCCCGTCGCTCCGGCGCCCGGCAGCTTGCGGGCTGACGGCCATGCCACGCCGGATGTCATGACGCTTGTCCAGGTGCTCGGCGAGGCGATCTCCGGAGCTGTCATGGACAGGGCGATCTCCGCCGAGGCCCGGGCGCTCGTCGCCGAACGCGAGCGGGACGTCCTGCGCGCCGAGCTCGAGGCGACTCGTCAGCAGCTCGCCGGCGCTCAGCGACGGCTCGCGGCGCCGTCCGCGGCCGGCGCGCCGGCAGACGCGCCCGCGACCGAGGCCTCGAACATACGACGCCCCTGGTGGGCGCACAACGGCCTTACAGCGTGCGAGGGCGTGCCCCGCTGCCGCCGAGGTCGAGAATCGGTACGAAGCTGACTTGCGGTGCGGCCCGCGTCTGGGCAATCGCCGTGCCAAGCACGTGGACGACGAAGATTGCGCTGTGGCCGACCTCGCGCGACTCACGCACGAGCTCCACGCCCACGACGCCGTCGGCGCTCACTTGCGCCGCCGCCGAGCGCAGCCGGTTCATCGCCAGGCCGCGCTCTCGGGAGAGCCCGTTCGTGAAGTGCGCCACCTCGATGTTGTCGCGGGCGGTCAACTGCCATCCGCGGCCCGCTCCGGACGCATAGAAGACGCTCGTGCCGGCGACCAGGCCCAGCGGCCGAGCGCCTGCCCGCTCGAGCTTCCACAGATCCTGACCGGAGAGGTTGGTGAGGATTCGGCGCGCGCCCGTGTGCGGGCTCCGACCACCACGACGGCGCACCGCCGTGCCTACGGCCCGAAACTCGATCAGCGAGGAGGCAGCTGACTCGGGTGCGCCCCCCTGGCCCAGCGCAGACCCCCACTCGTACGAGCGCTGGGTCAGCCGGACCCCCACGACCGCGTCGGCGTCAACGCGGTCGGCCTCCTGCTCGAGGCGGCCGAGTGCGAGCGAACGGGCGCGGGTCAGCGCGTTGGTCGGCGCGGGCATCTCCCGCGACCCCAGCACGAGCGTGAAGCCCACGTAGTAGATAGCGCTTCCCACGACCTGCGCGAGCGGCGCGTAGCCGGCGGCGCGCACGAGCGCGTGCTCGCCCACGCTCAGGTAGGACGAGGCGAGCCTGCCGTCGCGGAGCTCCTTCAGTCGTCGCTCGGCGCTCAACGGTAGGCCACCCGCCGCCAGCGCGTTGACGCTTACCTCCGCCTCTGCAGCGGCGCGTTGGCGCGCAGATTCAAGGGCGCGCTCGCGTTCTCCCTTCGACTTATCGCGGAAGTGCGGCATCGGGAATCATTCTCAGCCTTCCACGAATCCGCATCGTGGTGCATCTGTGTTGTGGCATTCGGGGGGTTGGTGGAGGTCGCGGGGTTGGAGGCCTTCGAGGGCGCGGTCCGTGAGGTGCGGGGCCTTCGAGGAATCGACTGGGGAGGATCCCTGCGAAGCGCTCTGAGGGCTGTCGCGATGCATGGCAAGGCGTCGGGCCGCCGTTAGCTGCTTCGGATGGAGACCGCCGCCGACCGCCTGACCGCGGTCAAGGACCCGCAGATCGCCGAGCTCGGCCGGCGCGGTCAGGCGGCCGCTGCGCCGCGCGAGCCGACCCCGGAGGCCGCGGCCCCCACCGGCGACGGAGACGACCAAGAGGACGTCGAGGAACTCGTCGCCTCGCTTCGTCTGGTCGACCCCGAGCGCGCGCGCGTGGAGACCAACCTCACCCGCCGCGGTTCTGGCTGACGATCGCCGGCGGGCCGAGACAGCTCGCGCTGTCGTTGAAAGGCGACGATCGCTTCGGTTCATTCACCACCGAGCCCGGGCCGCGTGGAGCGCTCACCGTCACGGAGCTCGAGGTCCTCACCTGATTGTGCTCCCGGTGGCGCGAGCTCGGAGAGCCACGCCGTAGACGCCCTCCCGCTGTCGCTCGCCCAGCTTGCTGACGACTTCGGGTTGGGCGCGAGGCGGCACGGAGCTCCGCCGCCTGACGCTTGCGCTCGATCGGCTGACGGACGCAGCGATCACGGAGGAGGTGGGGGCGCCCCGCGAACGCGAGGCACGCATGCGTCGCCGAGAGCATCTCCTCGCCGGTTGGCAGGCAGGCCGCGCCGACGCCGCCGGTCAGCTTCGCCCTACGGCTTCGTGACCATCGGCGACTGGCTGCTTGAGCAGCTGCGCGGCGAGCACCTGACCTTTGTCGACTGGCCAACTCTGCGCGCGTTCGAGCGGCCCTTGGCGAAGCGGCCTCTACTTGCTCCTTGAGGTTCCGTGTGCCAGCGGGATCAGTGGGTCCCACGCGCCGACGGCCAATTGACCGCGACGGCGGCGTTGCCATCATGGCTTGCCATCATGAGATGCCTATTGGGCGCACGCCGAGCCTCCCGCCTCCGGCTCAGCACGGCCGCGCCATTCGCTGTCTCGACCATGGGCTGCGCATGCCGGGCGCGTCGTCTACGCATCCGGGATCCACAGATCCGTGGATGCCCGGGGCTCGCCGGCGGCCGTAGCGTCGCCTCGAGGGGGCGCCCCCGCCCCCGCCGATCCGAACGGAGGCAGCAATGACCGCAAGCCTCGTCGCCGCGGGCGTCGCGGCGCTCGTGGTCCTCGTCGTCCTGGTGCGGGCGGTGAAGATCATCCCGCAGGCTCACGCCGCGATCATCGAGCGGTGGGGCCGTTACCTGCGCACGCTCGACGCGGGCCTGCACACGATCGTGCCCTTCGTCGATCGCCGGCGCCTCCTCGTGGACCTGCGCGAGCAGGTCGTGGCCTTTCCGCCGCAGCCGGTGATCACCATCGACAACGTCACCATCTCGATCGACACCGTCTTCTACCTGACCGTCGTCGACCCGGTCCGGGCCACCTACGGGGTCGTCAACCTGCTCGACGCCATCGAGCAGCTCACGATCACGACGCTGCGCAACGTGATCGGCGCCCTCAGCCTCGACCAGGTGCTGACCTCGCGCGACCACATCAACGCGGACCTGCGCGAGGTGCTGGACGAGGCGACCGAGCGCTGGGGCATCCGCGTGAACCGGATCGAGCTCAAGTCGATCGACCCGCCGGCGTCGATCCAGCAGGCGATGGAGAAGCAGATGCGGGCGGAGCGCGACAAGCGCGCTGCGATCCTGACCGCGGAGGGCGAGAAGCAAGCCTCCATCCTCACCGCCGAGGGCGACCGCCAGGCGCGGATCCTCCGGGCCGAGGCCGAGCAGCAGGCGGAGGTGCTCAACGCCGAGGGCGACCGGCAGGCCAAGGTCCTGCGCGCCGACGGCGACGCCGAGGCGATCCGGCGCGTGTTCGAGGCCATCCACGAGGGGCGCGCCACGCCCGAGGTCCTGGCCTACGCGTACCTGCAGGTCCTGCCCGAGGTCGCCGACGGCCAGGCCACGAAGCTGCTGATGGTGCCCTCCGACGCGCTCCCGGGCATCGCCGCCGCGACCGCCCTGGGCGCGGGCCTGCAACTGGGCAACGGCTCCGCGCCCGTGGGCCAGGCGGCGTCCTGACCCGCCGCGGCCCGGGGAGCTGAGCGATGTCGACCTCGCTGCTCTGGATCTGGCTCGGGATGGGCGCCCTGCTGATCCTCGTCGAGGTGCTCACCGTCGCGTTCGTCGCCAGCTACCTGGCGGTCGGGGCGCTGGCGGCGGCAGGCTCCTGGGCGATCGGGGTGCCGCTGGTCGGCCAGGTCGCCGTCTTCAGCGCGGTCTCGGTGGGGCTGCTGGCGCTCACCCGGCGGGTGATCGTGCGCCTGGTGCGCACGGCCCGCGGCCTGCCCGAGACGCCCGGGCGGGAGCTGATCGGGCGGGTCGGGCTCGTGACCCGCGAGATCGGCCCCCACCGTGCCGGCCAGGTCAGGATCGGCACGGAGCCCTGGACCGCCCGCGCCTACGACGCCGGCGACGAGCCGATGCCGCC
>JAWVEW010000378.1:0-4016 GCA_033856495.1 Miltoncostaeaceae bacterium
ACCTGCTGCTGGACCAGGTGCACCGGCCCGTCCTGGCCTGGATGGCCCGCAACGGGGCGCCGTTCCGCGGCGTCCTCTATGCCGGCCTGATGATGACCGCGGAGGGCCCCCGGGTGCTCGAGTTCAACGTACGCTTCGGCGACCCCGAGACGCAGGCGATCCTCCCGCGGTCGGGCGACGACCTGCTGGAGCGGCTGCGCCAGGCCGCCGCCGGCCGGCTGGCCGACGCGCCGCTGAGCATCTCCCCCGAGCCCTGCGTCGCGGTCGTGCTGGCAGCCGCCGGCTACCCCGCCCGGCCCCGCGGCGGCGATCCCATCACCGGCCTGGACGAGGCCTCCGCGCTCGGCGCCGAGATCTACCACGCCGGCACGGCCCTGGACGCCGGCGGGCGCCTGGTCACCGCCGGCGGGCGCGTGCTGGCCGTGGCCGCCCGCGGCGCGACGGTCCGTGACGCGCGCCGCCGCGCCTACGCGGCGGCCGACGTGGTGCGGTTCGAGGGCCGCCAGATGCGGCGGGACATCGCCGCCGGCCTCGACGTGGCGGCCGCGTGAGCTCCCGCGAGCCGCATCTCACGGAGTTCGAGGTCGAGGCCGAGGTCCAGGAGTTCATCGCCGCGATCGAGGACGACTCCCCGGTGGTGGGCGTCGTCACCGGCTCCGAGGAGGACCGGAAGGCGATGCGGCTGGCCGAGGTCGAGCTGCGGGATCGTCGCATCCGCTTCGAGGTGCGGCTGCTGCGGGTGGGCGAGAACCCCGACGACGTCGCGGCCTATGCCCGCACCGCCCAGCTCCGGGGGTTGAAGGTGATCATCGCCGGCGCGGCGGACGCTCCCATGCTGGCCGGCGTCATCGCGCTGCACAGCCGGCTGCCGGTGATCGGGGTGCCGCTCGGCGCCTCGGAGCTCGGCGCGGTCGCGGCGGTGCTCGCGACCGTCCAGGCGTCGGCCGGCGCGCCGGTGGCCTGCGTCGCGCTCGGCGGCGCCCGCAACGCCGCCATCCTCGCCGCCCGCATCCTGGCCGTCTGAGCTCGAGGTCCCAGGCCTGATCGAGCGCTATTCGCGGCCGGAGATGGCCGCCATCTGGACCGAGCAGGCCAAGCTCGGCCGCTGGCTCCAGGTCGAGCTGGCGGTCTGCCGGGCCTGGGCCCAGCGCGGCGTCATCCCCCCCGACGACATGGCGGCCATCGAGGAGCATGCAGGCTTCTCGGTCGAGCGCACGCGGGAGATCGAGCGCACCACCAACCACGACGTGGCCGCCTTCGTGAGCAACGTCTCCGAGCGGATCGGCCCCGCGGGGCGCTGGATCCACCACGGCCTCACCTCCTCGGACGTCCTCGACACCGGGCTGGCCCTGGCCCTGCGGGAGGCCGGCGGGCTGCTGCTCGCCGAGCAGGCCGCGCTCACCCGCACGCTCCGCGGCCGCGCCCTGGAGCACGCCGGCACGCTCTGCGTCGGGCGCACCCACGGCGTCCACGCCGAGCCCACCACCTTCGGCTTCAAGCTCGCCGGCCACGCCTTCGAGAGCCGCCGCAACGAGGAGCGGCTGGCCGCCGCGGTGCTGGGCGTGGTGGTGGGCAAGCTCTCGGGCGCGGTGGGCACCGGCGCCACCCTGGAGCCCGGGATGGAGGCGGAGGTGCTGGCGGGGCTCGGGCTCGAGGCCGAGCCCGCGGCCACCCAGGTCGTCGCCCGCGACCGCCATGCCGCCCTTCTGGCCGGGATGGCGGTGGCCGCCAGCTCGCTGGAGCGGCTGGCCGTCGAGCTCCGCCACCTCCAGCGGACCGAGCTGCGGGAGGCGGAGGAGGCCTTCACCCAGGGCCAGAAGGGCAGCTCGGCGATGCCGCACAAGCGCAACCCGATCACCGCCGAGCGCATCTCCGGCCTCTCGCGGCTCGTGCGCGGCTATGCCCTGGCGGGGCTCGACAACGTTGCGCTGTGGCACGAGCGGGACATCTCGCACTCCTCGGTCGAGCGGGTGATCCTGCCCGACGCGCACCTGGTGCTGGACCACATGCTGGCCTCCACGCGCGCCCTCATGGAGGGGCTGGTCGTCCACCCGCAGCGGATGCGGGAGACACTCCAGGCCTCGCGCGGGCTGGTCTATTCTCAACGGGTGCTGCTGGGCCTGGTGGAGCGTGGCCTGACCCGCGAGGACGCCTACGCGCTCGTGCAGCGGAACGCCATGCGCGCCTGGGACGAGGGCCTCGAGCTGCGGGACCTGCTCGCGGCCGACCCCGAGGTCGGGGCGGTCCTGCCGGCTGGCGAGCTCGAGCAGCTGTTCGACCCGCGCTGGTACACCCGCCACATGGGACCGGTGTGGGAGCAGGTGGCGGCCCTGTGATCGCCCCGCTGCTCCTGCGCGGGAAGGTTCGCGAGGTCTACGACCTCGGCGCCGACCGCCTGCTGATGGTGACCACCGACGCCATCTCCGCCTACGACGTGGTGATGCCGACGCCCATCCCGGACAAGGGCCGTGTGCTCACCGGGCTGTCGGTCCACTGGTTCGGGGCCACCGGAGACATCGTTCCGAACCACCTGGTGAGCGCGCGCCTGGCCGACCTTCCCGCCCAGGCGCGGGATCCGGGGCTGGCGGGCCGGGCGCTGCTCGTGGAGCGCCTCGAGATGCTGCCGGTCGAGTGCGTGGTGCGCGGCTACCTCGCCGGCTCGGGCTGGCGCGACTACTGCGAGACCGGGGCGATCTGCGGGCACCCGCTGCCGCCCGGCCTGCACCAGGCCGAGCGGCTGCCGGAGCCGATCTTCACCCCCGCGACGAAGGCGCTCGAGGGCCACGACGAGAACATCACGCTCGCGGAGGCGGCGGGGATCGTGGGGCCGGCGCGGCTCGAGGAGCTGGAGCGGCTGTCGAAGCTGGTCTACGCGCGGGCGGCGGCGGCCTGCCGGCGGGCGGGCATCATCCTCGCCGACACCAAGCTCGAGTTCGGGCTCGACCGCCGGGGGCGGATCGTGCTCGGCGACGAGGTCGTGACGCCGGACTCGTCCCGCTTCTGGCCCGCCGACGCACACGCCCTCGGCGCGAGCCCGCCCTCGTTCGACAAGCAGTACGTGCGCGACTGGCTGGACGCGCAGGGGTTCGACCGCACCCCGCCGGGGCCGCAGCTTCCGGCCGAGGTCGTGGAGGGCACGCGCGCCCGCTACCTGGAGGCCTACGAGCGCATCACCGGACGGCGACTGGAGGACTTCGTGGCGGAGGCGATGGCGTGACGAGGGTCGTGGTCACCGTGATGCCGCGCGTCGGCGTCCTTGACCCGCAGGGCCAGACGGTGCAGGGGGCGCTGGCGCGGCTCGGCTTCGCGGGCGTGGGCGACGTGCGGGTCGGGAAGCGCATCGAGCTGGAGCTGGAGGGGGACGACCCGGCCTCGCTCGCGGAGCGCGCACGCGAGATGGCGGACCGGCTGCTGGCCAACCCGCTGATCGAGGACTATCGGGTCGAGGTCGCGGAGTGAGGGCGGCGATCGTCCGCTTCCCCGGCTCGCTCGACCACGAGAGCGCGCTGCGGGCGGCCGAGACGGCCGGCGCCGAGGCGGCCTACGCCTGGCACGCCGACGAGCGGCTCCCGGCCGGGACGGAGGCGGTCGTGCTGCCCGGCGGCTTCAGCTACGGCGACCACCTGCGCTGCGGCGCCATCGCCAGCCGCGCTCCCGTGATGGACGCGGTGCGCCGCCACGCCGCCGAGGGGGGCCTCGTGCTGGGGATCTGCAACGGCTTCCAGGTGCTCTGCGAGGCGGGGCTCCTGCCGGGCGTGCTGCGGCCCAACCGCACGCTCAGCTTCATCTGCCGGCAGGTGGAGCTCGAGGTCTGCGACGCCGACACCCCGTGGACGGCGGGCCTCGCGACCGGCGACGCGCTCTCGATCCCGATCAAGCACCACGACGGCGCCTGGCACGGCGACCCGGCTGGCGCGCGGGTGGTCCTGCGCTACCGTGGTGAGAGCCCGAACGGCAGCGTCGACCGCGTCGCCGGCGTGGCCAATGAAGCCGGCAACGTGCTGGGCCTCATGCCG
>JAWVEW010000379.1:0-4941 GCA_033856495.1 Miltoncostaeaceae bacterium
GCGGGCGCGCATCGTGCGCGCCGCGACCGCATTCCTCGCCTCACGGCCGGATCTGGCGCAGCGCCCGGTGCGCTTCGACCTGCTGATGGTCCACCCTCGCGGACCCCTGGCGCGAGTGCGCCACCTGGCCGGCGCGTTCGAGGCCCCGGGCCGGCCTCAGGGATCCTGGAACAGGCGCAGGACCGGATAGGCGACGGACTGGAACGAGCGCCGGTGCAGCGGACAGAGGCCGTCGGCGCGCAGCGCGGCGTGGTGCTCGGGGGTCGCGTAGCCCACGTGGCGATCGAAGCCGAAGCCGGGATAGGCGTGGGCCGCCGGGCCGGCCATCAGCCGGTCGCGCGTCGTCTTGGCGATCACCGAGGCGGCGGCGATCGCGGCGCTCTTGGCATCGCCGTCCACCACGGCGAGGTGCGGCGGAGCCTCGGAGCCCAGCCGGAAGCCGTCGACCAGGGCGATGCCCGGGCAGGGGTCGAGCGCGGCCAGCGCCCGCGCCAGCAGGCGCAGGTTGGTCCGGTGCAGGCCGTCGCGATCGATGCTGGGGGCGCTCGCCGACAGCACCACGACCTGTGTGGCGTGGCGCCAGACCGCGACCGCGACCCGCTCCCGGGCAGCCGGGGCGAGGCGCTTGGAGTCGTCGAGGTCCCGCAGCGCCCGGCGCGCCGCCGGGGTCATCGCCTCGAGATCGAGGCACACGGCCGCCACCACCAGCGGCCCGGCCAGGGACCCCCGTCCGGCCTCGTCCGCTCCTCCCACCATCCGCGCGCCGAGTGCCCGGTCGTGGCGGAAGAGCCGCGCCGAGGCCCGCTGGCGCCGGGTCGGCGGGGCCCCCTCGGCCTGCCGCCGGGGAGCGCGGCGCCGCGGCGGCGCGGCGGTGGTCACGTGAGGCTGGAGGGGCTCAGGGCGGGAGGAGCCTACCGAAGGCCCCGGCCGGACAGGGAATCACGCGTCCTGCGGACCCGCTCGGAGCGCCAGATTCAGCGGGTCGGCCGCCGTTCCGAGGACGCGCGTTCGCGAACGCGAATGCGCGTCCGGCCGGCGGTCAGCCGGGAACCGAAAAACGCTGGGAAGAACGACCACGAGGGTCGCGTCGGAAATGCCCTGCGACGCGCCCGGAATCAGGCTACGGAATGCATTTCCGAGACAAACAGCGCGCTAGCGCTGCTTTTCGCGGATCCGCGCCTTCTTGCCGACCTTTCCGCGCAGGTAGTAGAGCTTCGCCCGGCGGACGTCGCCCTCCATCACCCGCTCGATGCGCTCCACCTTGGGCGAGTGCAGCGGGAAGGTTCGCTCAACGCCCACGCCGAAGCTCTGCTTGCGGACCGTGAAGGTCTCGCGGGCGGTCGAGCCCTGGCGCTTGATCACGACGCCCTCGAAGACCTGCACCCGCTGGCGGGAGCCCTCGATCACCCGGAAGTGCACCTTGACCGTGTCCCCGGCCTTGAACCGGGGGATGTCGTCGCGAAGCTGCTCGCGCTCCAGGCTCTCGATGATGGTGCTCATGACGACCGCTCCCGCTGGTCGGGCTGCGCCGATCCGGCGCCCGGCGAAACGACGGGCAGCATAGCATCGGCCCCGGGGCGGCCCACCCGCTCGGCCCGCCAGCGCTCCACCGCGCCGTGATCGCCGGACAGCAGCACGTCCGGGACCTCCCAGCCGCGGAAGCTGGCGGGCCTGGTGTAGTGGGGATGCTCCGTGCCGCCGCCGAGCGCCGGCGAGAACGACTCGCGGTCCAGGCTCTCGGCGTTGCCGAGAGCGCCCGGCAGGCGCCGGCCGAGGGCGTCCACGATCGCCATCGCCGCGACCTCCCCGCCCGCCAGCACGAAGGGCCCGAGCGAGATCTCGTCGTTGGCCAGGTGGCGGTGGACGCGCTCGTCGAACCCCTCGTAGCGGCCGCACAGCAGCGTCAGCGCCGGCAGCGCGGCCAGCTCGCGCGCCACCTCGTCGGTGAACGGGCGCCCGCGGGGGCTCAGCACCACGACCCGCCGGCCCTCGCGCACGCGCTCCGCGGGCTCCCCGTAGACGCCCTCCAGCGCGGCCGCCACCACGTCCACCCGCAGCACCATGCCGGGGCCGCCGCCGTAGGGAGCGTCGTCGACCTGGCCGCCCGTCAGCGGCGAGTGGTCCCGGAACGAGTAGCAGCGCAGGGCCAGGCCGGCGGAGATCGCGGCGTTGGAGAGGTGACGGGGGCGGCGCATCCAGTCGAACCACTCCGGGAAGAGGGTCAGGACGTCGATCTGCACGGGGGCGCGCTCAGGCGCCGGCGCCGTCGCCGAGCAGGTCCGGGCGGATCACGATGCGGCGCGCGGTCAGGTCGAGGTCCGTGACGGCGTCGGCCGTGAACGGCACGAGGAGCGGTCCGTCCGGGCCGGCCACCTCGAGGGCGTCGTTGGCCGGCGCGGCGTGGACCTCGGTGACGACCCCCAGCGGGCGCTCCCCCGCCAGCACCTGGCAGCCGATCAGCTCGCGCACGTAGAAGGTGTCGGCGTCCGGAGGGGGCGGGAGCACCGCGGCGGGCGCCAGGAGCTCCCAGCCCACGAGGGCCGCGGCGTCCTCGCGCGTCTCCAGCTCCTCGAACTGCAGCATCAACCGCGAGGGCTCGGCGGACAGCGCGGCCAGCGTCAGCCTCCGCTCCGCCTGCCCGCGCCGGCGCGCGCGCAGCAGCGCCCCCGGCCCCAGCGCCCCCAGCGTGGGTCCCGTCGCCCGCGCCATCAGCTCGCCCCGCAGGCCCCGCGCCCGGAGGACGACCCCGACCACGACCTGCGGCTCCTCCACGACGCTCAGCCGGTGAGCCGAGTGGCCGGCGACGCCGGCCGCACGGCCATCAGTCCACGATCTCGAGCACCGCCCGCCGGCCCTGGGCGGTCGCGCTGGCGCGCAGCAGCACGCGCAGCGAGCGGGCGATGCGGCCGCCGCGGCCGATCACCTGCCCGAGATCCTCGTCCGCGACGTGGAGCATGATCACGGTCGCGCCGCCGTCGTCCGCGCGCTCCACCCGCACCTGGTCCGGATGGTCGACCAGCGCGCGCGCCAGCGCCTCGATCATGGTCTCCACCGGATGGTCCCGTGCCGGGCGCTCAGGCCGCGGCGGCGGCCTTGGTGGCGATGCGGATGAGCTTGCGCACGGCCGGCGTCGGCTGGGCGCCCTGGGCGATCCAGCGGTTCGCCTTCTCCACGTCGATCTCGACGATCGACGGGTTCGGCTGCGGGTTGTAGCGGCCGATGGTCTCGATGTTGCGCCCGTCCCGCGGCGCCCTCGCGTCGGCCACCACCACCCGATAGATGGCGTTCTTCTTGCTGCCAACGCGGGTGAGACGAATCTTGACCACTGCTCTCCTTCGTGTGCGTGTGTCGCCGGCCCCTCGCCCGGATGGATTGCGCCTCTGGGGATGAAGGGACGCGGCGCCGACCTGGCGCCGGCGGCTCAGGCGCCGAGCATGGGAGGCAGCCCGCCCCTCCCGATCTGCTTCATGAGCTTCTGCATCTGCTTGAACTGCCCCAGCAGCGCGTTGACCTCCTGAACCGAGGTGCCGCTGCCGGCCGCGATCCTGCGTCGCCGGCTGCCGTTGATGGTGTCCGGCCGGCGCCGCTCGTCCGCGGTCATGCTCTGGATGATCGCCTCGACGCGGTCGAGCTGCTTCTCGTCGACCTCGGCCCCGCGCAGCTTCGCCGCTCCCCGGAACCCCGGCAGCATGCCGAGGATCTGGGAGATCGGCCCCATCCTGCGCACCTGGCGCATCTGCTCCAGGAAATCCTGGAGGGTGAGCGAGCCGCCCCGGATCTTCTGCTCGAGCCGCTTCGCCTCGGTCTCGTCGACCGTCTGCTGGGCGCGCTCGATCAGCGTCAGGACGTCGCCCATGCCGAGGATCCGCGAGGCCATCCGGTCCGGGTGGAAGGGCTCCAGGGCGTCGAGCTTCTCCCCGGTGCTGACGAACAGGATCGGCTTGCCGGTCACCGCGCGCACCGAGAGCGCCGCGCCGCCGCGGGCATCGCCGTCGAGCTTGGTGAGCACGACGCCGTCGAAGTTGACCGCGTCGCCGAAGGCCTTCGCCACGTCGACGGCGGTCTGGCCGGTCATCGCGTCGACGACGAGCACCACGTTCGTCGGCTTGATCGCGTCCCGGATCTGGACCAGCTGATCCATCATCTCGGCGTCCACGGTGTGCCGGCCGGCGGTGTCGACGATCACCACGTCGCGCGCGGTGCGCCGGCCCACATCCACCCCCCGCTGGGCGATCGCCACCGGGTCGGACCCGGTCTCCCGGTGCACCGGCACCCCGATCTGGCGGCCGAGCACCTCCAGCTGCTCGGCGGCGGCCGGGCGCTGGACGTCGCAGGCCACCAGCAGTGGCGCCCGCCCCTCGGCGGCCAGGTGGCGGGCGAGCTTGCCGCAGAAGGTCGTCTTGCCGGAGCCCTGCAGCCCCGCCATCAGCACGATCGTCGGCGGCCGCGGGGACATCGCGAGCCGCACGTTGGCGCTGCCCATCAGGCGGGCCAGCTCCTCGCTCACGATCTTCACGACCTGCTGGTCGGGCGAGAGCGAGCTCATCACCTCGGCGCCGGTCGCCCGCTCCTTGATCGCCGCGGTGAGCTGCTTCACCACGGGCAGGCTGACGTCGGCCTCCAGCAGCGACAGGCGGATCGCCCGCATCGCCTTGTCGATGTCGGCCTCGGTGAGCTTGCCGCGCCCCTTGAGGCCGGCGAAGACGTTCTGGAGCTTGTCGGTGAGGGCTTCGAACATGAGCGTGGGGCGCCAGGCGCGACCGCTGATTCTACTCCGCCGGCCCGCGATCCCCCCGGAGGGCCTCGGGGGGCGTCAGGCCTCCTCGTCAGGTGAGAAGATGGCGCGCGCGAACGCGGTCGGGTCGAACGGCTGCAGGTCGTCCACCGTCTCCCCGGAGCCCACGAGCTTCACCGGCAGCCCCAGCTCGCGCCTGATGGCCA
>JAWVEW010000380.1:0-2934 GCA_033856495.1 Miltoncostaeaceae bacterium
CTGCGTGACCCGCCCATGTACGCCCTCCACATGTGGGAGGCCGCCGGGGTCCGGGGCAGCTGATCCATACGCCGGCGCATCGGGGTGAGCGACTCGCCGCACTCGACGCGCTGTCGAGGAATCGAGCGTAGCGCATCCGGGTCGGCGGACCGGGTGGGGGAGGCCGCCGGCCGGCGTCAGCCTGGCGCGTCCGACCCGAGCCCGAGGGCCTCGTATCGCGCCAGCACCGGCAGCCGGCGCAGGCCGACGAGCAGCGCCGTCCCGAGCGCGGTGAAGCCCGCGACCAGCGCCCAGCTGCGTCCACCGGGCACCACGACCGCGAAGAAGTCGCGCAGGGGCTCGAGGTAGAGGCCGAGCGTGAATGCGGCCGCGAACCCGGCGGCCATCGCCCACACCCAGGAGCGCACCCGCCGGCGCTCGGGGCCGCGCTCCACCTCGATCAGGATGGCGAGCCCGACCAGGGTGGCCACGATCAGCGCGACGCTCCGCCCCTCGATCACGCTCGCGTCGAGCGGGCCCCGCGCCACCAGGTAGGCGCCGACGATGGCCGTTGCGCTGGCGACCCCGGCCCGCGCGGCGAAGGCGAGCACCCCCGCCAGGAAGCCCTCCCGCCGCACTCGGCCCGGGCTGTGGGCGAGCGCGAGCACGAAGGCCGGCATCCCGATCGTCAGCGACGACACGACCGTGAGATGGCGCGGCAGGAAGGGGAAGGCGATCGGCGCGAGGCCGAGCGTGGCCAGCAGGAGCGCCGCGTAGGCTGTCTTGGCGAGGAAGAGCTTGGCGACCCGGTGGAAGTTGCGCAGGATGGACCGCCCCTCGCGAACGGCCACCGGAACCGTCGCGAAGGCGTTGGTCAGGAGCACCAGGTCCGCGACGCCCTTCGCCATCTGGCTGCCGTTCCCCATCGCCACCGCCAGACGCGCCTCCTTCAGCGCCAGGACGTCGTTCACGCCGTCGCCGATCATCGCCACGTAGCGCCCGGCCCGGGTGAGCGCCCGCACCAGCTCCCGCTTCTGCTCGGGCGTGATCCGGCCGAAGACGGCGACCTCGTCGGCCGCCCGCTCGAGCTCGACCGGATCCTCGGGTAGGTCGGCGCCGCTGAGCGCGCGCCCGGCTCCGGGCACCCCGGCCGCAGCCGCGACCGCCTGGACCGTCGGCACGGCGTCGCCCGAGATGATCTTGATCGCGATCCCCTGCTCCCGCAGGAAGTCGACGGTGGCGCGCGCGTCGGAGCGCAGCCCCTCGCTCAGGACGACCAGGCCCAGGGGCGCGAGCCGCGGCGGCAGGCTCTCGTCGACGAGCGGAGCCGCGCCGGCGCAGAGGAGGACCACCCGCCGCCGCTCGCCGGCAAGCTCGGCGACCCGCTCCCGCGTCTGGGCGCCCAGCGGCACGCCCAGACGCTCCAGCACGTCCGGCGCCCCGAGCACGAGGCTGCCGCGGCCCTCGAGCGTGAGGCCGCTCCACTTCCGCGCGGAGGAGAACGGCACCTCGGCCAGCACCTCGCCGGCCGCCCCGGGCGCGGCGTCCTGGATCGCGCGCATGGTGCCGTTCAGGGTGCCCGTGCTCGCCGCCAGCAGGCCCAGGTCCGCACGCAGGTCGGCCTCGGGGCGCCCGTCCAGCGGCTCGAGCCCCGTCACCGCCAGGCGGTTGTCGGTGAGCGTGCCCGTCTTGTCGAGGCAGACGGTGTCGACGCTCGCCAGGCTCTCCACCGCGTTCAGGCGCTGGGCCAGGGTCCCCAGGCGCGCAAGCCGCACGGCGGCCACCGCGAAGGTGATGCTCGTCAGCAGCACGAGGCCCTCCGGAACGAGCGGCACCACGGCCGCCACCGTGGTCCGCGCACCCGAAGCGAAGCCCTCCTGGCGGATGAGCAGCGCCGCGATCAGGGCGGCGCTCAGCGGCGCCATCACCCACACCGTCATCCACAGCAGGCGGTTCACGTCCAGCTGCAGCGGGCTCAGCAGCGCTCGCACGCCCTGCGCCTCCGCCGCCAGGCGCTCCGCGAAGCTCTCCGCGCCCACCGCGTGGACCTCGTAGTCGCCCGAGCCGGCGACCGCGTAGGAGCCTGAGAGGACCTCCTCGCCCGCGTCCTTCCCGACCTCGTCGCTCTCGCCGGTCAGGATCGACTCGTCCAGCGAGAGGCTGCGGGCGTCGACGAGACGGCCGTCGGCGACGACCTGGTCGCCCGGCTCGAGCCGCACCAGGTCTCCGACCACCAGCTGGTCGACCGCCAGCGAGACGAGCTCGCCGTCGCGCCAGGCGCGCGCGTGCGGCGCGACCAGAAGGGCGAGGCGGTCGAGCTTCCGCTTGGCGCGCACCTCCTGGACGATCCCGATCAGCGTGTTGGCCACCAGCACGCCGCCGAAGAGCGCATCCCGGTAGTCGCCCAGCGCCAGGATGACCGCCAGCAGCACCCCGAGGATCAGGTTGAACACCGTGAAGGTGTTGGTGCGGACGATGTCCCAGTAGCTTCGGCTCGTCCGGGCGCGCCGCCTGGGCGGCGCCTGGGCGTGTCGGCGGGCGGCCTCTCCACTGGTGAGGCCGCGGCCTCCGGGGGCGGACGCGGCTGTGGAGGTCATGCGGACCGGGGGCCGCGTCGGGCCGGCTGCGGGGCATGCCGCCCGGGCGCGCGCGCCGCGCGCGCCTCGATCCTCCCGGCAGGCGCCCCGCCCATTGCGACACCGTAGCGTCGTCGAGAACGCCTGGTCCGAGGCGAGGCCGGCGGGTGCACGGGGCGCGCTTGCCCCGGTCCTTGATAAACGCCCCAGGGAGGGTCACTGTGAATTCACGGGCGTGAGTTCGGTCGGGCCATGAGCCCGGCGCTCACATCGCTCGCGAGCGTGGAATCGAGATGCGAATCGGATGCACCGCCGTCCGCAGGTCTCCCACCCACCCGCCGTCACCCGCCGGCCGCCAGGCTCGGTGGTCGTGACGCAC
>JAWVEW010000381.1:0-3294 GCA_033856495.1 Miltoncostaeaceae bacterium
TGCCGGATCCCGAGCCCCCGGTGCTGCTGGCGAGGCGGTCGGCAAGCTGGATCGCCCCACCCACCGGGTCGGCCCGGAACGCCGGCCTGAGCTCGTTGAAGATCGCTGCTGCCGGACGGGCCGAGGAGATGCCGACCCTCCGCGGCCCCAGCAGGATCACGGTCGCAACGGTGGACCGTCCGAGCTGGCTGCGAAGCGCGCTCGCCGCGCCGTCGGTCGCGTCGGAGGCGTTCGCGACCAGCACGAACTTCGTCGGGAAGCCGCGCGCGCGCATGTCCGCGGCCGCCTGGTCGAGTCTCGCGATGTCGCCGGCGCTCACTCCCGCGCCGGCCTCCGCCGCCACGTCCGCGGTGCGAAGGCGCTGGGTCACGTCGGAGGTGAGCGCCAGCGCGCCCGCCGGCAGGGCGATCAGCGCGAGCATGGCGAGCAGCACGAGCCGGATCCGGTTCACCGCCCGATCATGGCACTCGGGGGGCGTCGCCGTCGGAGGCTCGTTTCCTCCACGTCCCCGGATTCCGTTCCCGAGGCCGTGACACGTGGGCTCCCGCTGCGGGGGAGACCGTGAGATGCTGGCCGCCGCAGTGATGCTGCGGCCGCGCGCAGCGCTCGAGGCCCGTCGACGTTGACAGGGTGCGGCCGTCCCCCCAAAGGTTGCGTCGGGAAGGTCGGTGAAGGATCCATCGTGTCGGCGATCGGCGCATGCGCGGCCTCGATGAGCGGCCCGTGAGCAGGAGGATCGGGCGGGCGGCGTCCGCGCTGGCCGGCGCCCTGCTCGCCTGCGTGCTCGCCGTTCCGGCGCTCGGGGCTCCGGACGGCGTCGTCCTGCGGGACGTCGTCGTCAGCAACACCGACCCGGCGCTGGCCGAGTTCGACGCGATCGCCGACCCGGAGACCAGCATCGCGGTGAATCCCGCGAACCCGCGCGATATCGTGATCTCCGCCGCGCGCAGCGCCTGGGGCCCCGACGGGGCGCCGGCCCCGCTCTTCTTCTCGCACGACGCCGGCCAGAGCTGGACCGAGGGGATGGGCGTGCCCGCTCCGGCAGGCGTGGCCGGCACCGTCAGCTGCCCCTGCAACCAGACGGTGGCCTTCGGCCGCGGCGACACGATCTACGGGACCTTCCTGGTCTCCGACTTCGCGGCCTCGCTCGCCAACATCGTCAGCGGCTCCACGCGCGACCCGACGAACGCCGCGGCCTGGCTCTGGAGCGGGTCGCCGGGACCCCTGACCAACCAGGTGACCGGCGCCGCCGATCAGCCCCAGGTCGCGGTGGGCCCGGACCCGCTGCAGCCGACGCTCGACCGGGTCTACGTCGCCTACGACGACCTGGCGGCCCCGAACGCCCAGGTGGCCGTCTCGGACCCGATCTCCCCCACCGGCCCGCCGGCGGCGCTGAGCTTCCCCGCCGACGTCATGGCCGGATCGGAGAGCCCGGGCGCCGCCAACCCGGGGCTGCGGATCGCCGCCGACCAGCGCACCGGCGCCGTCTACATCCTCTACGAGCGCTCGACCGGGGTCGGCCAGCCGAAGCAGGTCACCTACATGCTCAACCGCTCGGTGGACGGCGGCAAGACATGGGGCCTCAACGGCCAGCCGGACGGCATCGCGCTCCACGCGATCCCCGTCCCCAGCCAGCAGGGCATCGGCTACAAGTTCGGCGGCGTCAACGCGATCCTCGGCGGCGTGGACGCCCTGGGCATCGACCCGGTGCGCGGCGACGTGTACGTGGTCTACGGCGCCGACGCCGGCGGGAAGGGCGGCAACCAGCTCTTCATCGTGCGCGTGAGCGACGACGGCACCGGGCGCGTGACGGTCGGGCCGGCCGCTGCGGTCGGCGCGGCGCCGCTCGCCGCCCTGCCGGCGGTGGCGGTGACCACCGGCGGCACCGTCGGCGTGCTCTACGACAGCTTCGAGGGCACGGACCCGGGGTCCGGGCTGCCGACCTTCGCGGTCCACCTGGCGCAGAGCGCCGACGGCGGGCTGACCTTCACCGACCAGGTGCTCGAGACCTTCGTGTCGCCGGCCGGGGACAACGGCGATCCGCGGCAGCGGGTCCTCGGCGACTACCAGCAGATTCAGTCCGCCGGGAACGCCCTCGTCGGAGCCTTCCCCGGCAACGGCGCCGACTTCGGCCGCACGACGTCGAACATCGACCCGATCTTCTTCACCACCGTCGCGAGCGACCTGGCGCTGACGGTGTCGGGGGCGCCAGCGCAGATCCAGCCCGGCTCCCCGATCCCCTACTCGCTCACCGTCACCAACCGCGGCCCCGGGGTCGCCACGAACGTCCGCGTGGCGAGCCCGCTGCCCAGCGGCGTCGCCGTCCCAGCCTCGAGCGCAAGCCAGGGCACGTGCACCGCGAGCGGCTCGAGCGTCAGCTGCGCCATCGGGACGCTGCCCGTGGGCGCCTCGGCGAGCCTGGCGATCACCGCCGTGCCGAGCGTCTCCGGCGCCATGACCGCCACCGCCAGCGCCTTCTCCGACCAGATCGACCCGACCCCCGTGGACGCGCAGGCGAGCGCCGCCACGACGGTGGGCTCGGCAACCGACCTCTCCGTCACGACCGGCGCGCTGCCCACGCCAGCCGCGCCCGGCCGGCCGGTCACCTACACCTTCGCGGTGACCAACAACGGCACTTCGACCGCCAGCGGCGTGTCGCTGCACGACGAGCTGCCCCCGGGGGTCACCCTCGTGGACGCGAATGCGAGCCAGGGCGACTGCGTGCCGGTGGACGGCGGCGTGCGCTGCGACCTGGGCACCATTCCGGGCGGGTCGAACGCCACCGTGACGGTCACGCTGCTGGCGAGCCGCCCCGGCACCCTCACCAACACCGTCCGCGTGACCACCGACGTCGCCGGCGGCGCGCTGCCGAGCGTGGCGCCGGGCGCCGCCCCGAACCTCTCGGTGGCGATCCGCCGCGCCGGCTCGTCGAAGCGGTCGCTGGCCGGCGGCGTCGTCAGCTACCGGCTGCTGGTCTCGAACCTCGGCGCCGGCCCGGCGGCGAACGTCAGGGTCGAGAGCCCGCTGCCCCGCGGCGCGCGGCTCGTGTCCACGCGCGCCACCCAGGGCGCCTGCTCCCTCGCCAGCGGGCTGGTCGAATGCTCGCTCGGCGCCCTCCCCCGCGGCGACCGCGCCGGCGTGCTGATCCAGCTCCGGCCGAGCCTCGGCGGGAGGCTGGTGGCCAGCGGACGCGTGACCGGCGCCGGATCGGATCCCCAGCCCAACGACGACCTGGCGCGGCTGACGATGAGCGTGACGCCGGCGGCGGACCTGGGGATCTCGGTCGCGCCGGCC